>NZ_JBFPFX010000018.1:0-122321 GCF_047978245.1 Pseudomonas sp. LFS044 | reverse complement strand
TGCATCGCCGATGGTAGTGTGGGGTTTCCCCATGTGAGAGTAGGTCATCGTCAAGATTCATTTCGCAAAACCCCTATCTGCGCGAGCAGGTAGGGGTTTTGTCTTTTCTGGCCGGGTTCAACTGCGGGCTAACTCCGCCAGGTGAGCGGTGGCTTCTTCGCTCTTTAGCACCAACACATCGCCTTGCAGCGTATCCAGCACCACTTCGGAAGTATTGCCAATCAATGCTCCGGAAATACCGGTACGTGCGACGGTACCAATCACGGTGACCACCGCATCGAGTTTTTTCTCGAAATGCGGAATCAGCACATCGGCTGGCCCTTCTTCGACATGCAAGCGCTCTTCGCTGATGTCATATTCCGCCTGGAACGCACGACACGCTTCCCGATAACGTTGGTCGATGGTCTCGCTGAGTTGATACACAGGGTCCGACGCCGACAACATAGGTGAGGGATGGGCACTGATGACATGTAGTTGGCCTTTGGCCAGGCCTGCAATCGCATACCCGTGATCAACAATGGCCGTATGCAGTCTGCGATGATCGTCATCCTGGTTACCGACATCCACGGCAGCAAGTACGACGCCACCTGTCCACGGGCGTTCGCTCTTGACCATCAACACCGCGCAAGGGCAGAGGCGCAGCAGCTTCCAGTCGCTGGGTGTAAGCAGTGCCTTTTTCAGAGGATTGTCCGGCCGGTGCTCCTTGATCACCAACTCGCAACCTTCAGCCTGCTGCACATTGATGATCGATTCGTGCAAGGTGTCATGCCAGGCCTGTTCATGGCTGACGTCGTCATACCCGTCATCGTGCAATTGGCTGCTCAACAGGCTGAGTAATGCACTATGGTCGTGTCTCTTGTCGCACATCAGCAAATGCAGCCGTGCACCGGTCACCCCTGCAATCAGCTTGGCCCGGGTCAACGCGCGGCTGTGGGCATGATCAGGGTCGAGGACGACGAGAATGCTACGAACAGCTTGCATGGGCGTGAACTCCCTTCATGATGGTGGCCAATGCCTGACTATAGTCGGCGCCCCTCGTGCCGGCGCTTGATGTACATCAAGCATAGTCACTGGCGCTCCCCATCGCCGCCGGTATAATCGCCGGTCCCGTCTGTTCTGTGTGGTTGCACATCTATGTCCCTGATCCCCGAAATTGACGCCTTCCTCGGCTGTCCTACTCCAGACGCCTGGATCGAAGCGGCGCTCGCCGACCAGGAAACCTTGCTGATCGACCACAAGAATTGCGAGTTCAAGGCCGCCAGTACGGCATTGAGCCTTATGGCCAAGTACAACACCCATCTTGACCTGATCAACATGATGTCGCGCCTCGCCCGTGAAGAGCTGGTGCACCATGAGCAGGTGCTGCGCCTGATGAAACGCCGTGGTGTGCCATTGCGGCCGGTGTCGGCAGGGCGCTACGCATCCGGGTTGCGCCGCCTGGTGCGTGCCCATGAACCGGTCAAGCTGGTGGACACACTAGTGGTGGGGGCATTCATCGAAGCACGCAGCTGCGAGCGCTTTGCTGCGTTGGTACCACACCTGGATGAAGAACTCGGCAGGTTCTACCACGGCTTGCTTAAAAGCGAGGCGCGCCATTACCAAGGCTATCTGAAGCTTGCGCATCAGTATGGGGAGGAAGGGGATATCGCCAAGCGCGTGCTGTTGGTGCGCGAAGCTGAAGCTGAGTTGATTCAGTCTCCAGACCAGGAACTACGGTTTCACAGCGGTATCCCAATGGCGCAGGCCGCCTGATTTGCAGCAGGCGGCACCACGCGGACCAGCTATCAGGAGCGACGTCCCAGCAGCAGCCCTATCACCAGGCCAAAGCCCGCAGAAATCGCAACGGTCTGCCACGGGTGGCCGCCGATATAGTCATGGGTGGCTTCTACCACCGGTTGTGCTTTGGCGCGTACTTGGCCGGCGGCCTCACGTGCCTGGCGAAGTTTCAGGCTGACCTGGGCGCGCAGTGTGTCGGCCTCTTCGCCGACCAGGGAGGCGCTGTCGTTGAGCAGCTTCTCCGACTCTTCGATCAATGCCTGCAGCTCACTGAATACCTGATCCTTGATTTGATCGCTGTCGGTCAGTGCGGCAGTTTTTCGGGCCATGAACTCGTCCTCGTCGATGGGGTGGTTAAGCAATGGATGCCAGCGCGCCCGGAAAGTTGCGATGGCTTACCGAAGAAGCGGCGCCACGGTGTAATATAGCGGCCATTTTAAGCAGGCAGGCAGGTAGGTTCATGAGTTTCAATCTGGCCAACAGGAGCTTCGAGGAACGGGCACAGATCGAGGCGGAAAAGGCCCGGCTTTTCGAAATGTGGCAGAACAACCTGGGCAAGGCCAAGGCTGATGCTGCGCGGCTGATCTCGGAAAAACCACGTCGCAAGGGCAAGTGGGCCGAGTGGGTGCGTGCCGAGCTGGAAGGTATGTCGCCGCCTGAATACGCCGGCATGGTGCGCAGCGAGGTCAACAAGATGATGGCCGCCGCCAGCTCCAGCCGCTGAAGCAATTTAACCGCTCACCAGTTCAGGCTGCCGCCTTTGGGCAGGTCGAGCTTGCCCTCATCAGTGAAGCGCACGGTGCCCAACGGCCCGCCGGCCAGTTTGCCGCGCAGTACGTAGGGCATGCCCTGCAGCGATTCAAGCGTGCTCAAACCATAGGCCTGGCGCAGGAATGCGAATGCTGTGATGCTTACCGGCACCACCACCACCGCTTCGCCATAGCGGCCGATATGGCCCTGCTGGTCACTTACCCCAGAGGCCAGCGGTTGGCCGTTCACCTCCAGATTCAACGCTATGCCTTTGTAGTCGACTGTTGCCTCGTTGGGGTTCTGCACGCGCATCTTCACCGCCATGCGCATTTCCAGTTCCTGGCCGGCAAGCGGTTCGATGCCGATCACGCTGATATTGAGCGGGTCGCGCGGCTGAAACAGCGCACAGGCATTGAGCCCAATGGCCATCAAGGTGACGATCAACAGGCGGGCGCAGCGTTGTAAACGGGCAGTCATTGCAATGGACCTTACCAACAGAGTCTGACCTGCAGTGTGGCAAATGCACGGCAGCGTTGAAAGTGGCAGGGCTGTCCCGCGGCGTAAGCAACCCATCGCCGCAAGCTACGGACAACTGACGGCAATCAGCCAAACACCGCCAAGAGGTCTTGCGCAAACGCTAGCTGAGCTTCCCCAGGCGCTTGCGCCCGATGCCTGGCCAAGGTAAACGGCACTACGAAATCCAACGTGGGGTCCAGTGCCCGCAACAACCCTTGGCGCTCCCAGCTTGCAGCACAATGGCACGGCAGATAACCGATATGCCGCCCCGACAGGATGAACGTCAGCACACTCTCTATCTGCTCGGCTACCGCCATGCTGCGCCGGCTCTGAAACGGCTCGCCACCTTTGAGAAAACGATAGGGATGCCGTACCTGGTCCGCTTCCAGCAACTGTTCCCGCGTCACGTGCAGCGTGCCAAACAACGGGTGCTCCTTGCCGCAGTACAATCGCTGCCGCTCCTCGAACAATGGCTGGTAGTCGAACGCTGCCTGGTTACCGGAGAAATAACTAATGGCGTAGTCCAGGCGCTGCTCCAGCAGTAGCCGCTCAAGCTCCGCCGGTGGTGCGCTGATCAGTTCCAACTGCACCGATTCCTCGCGCTCGCGAAAGCGGTTAATGGCAGACGCTAGCTGC
Source organism: Pseudomonas sp. LFS044 (assembly GCF_047978245.1). Lineage (NCBI taxonomy): Bacteria > Pseudomonadati > Pseudomonadota > Gammaproteobacteria > Pseudomonadales > Pseudomonadaceae > Pseudomonas > Pseudomonas sp. LFS044. The sequence continues at coordinate 118,643 of NZ_JBFPFX010000018.1, read as the reverse complement.
AGGCTGACAGTTGCGTCCTGGTTCTCCGCCATGCCCACCCGCACCGTCCCCAGCAAACGCCCAGCCACACCATTGGCCTGCTGACGAAACTGTTCGATGCTCAACAGCAAGCCGCGAGCGGCCTCTAGTAGCAGCAGGCCTTTTTCGGTGAGGTGAAAGCCGCGCTTGCCACGGCTGCACAGGCGATACCCCAGTCGCGCCTCCAGTTGCGCCATGCGCTGGCTGATGGTGGGCTGGCTCAAGCCCGAAACCCCTTGGGCGGCGCTGAAGCCGCCGGCCTCGACTACAGTGACGAACAGCCGCAACAGATGCAGGTCAGGGTCGTGCAGTTGTCCGAGCATCACATTGCTCCCGATGAATGTCAGCTTTGCAAACTTGCCATTCTTGCAATGTAACCCGGATGGCATGCTGGCGGCATCCACCCATTAGCCGAGGTGTCCGTCATGCGTCGAATGTTGTGTCTGCTACCCCTGATTCTGGCCTTGCCCCTGCAGGCCGAAGAAAAGGTCGTCAACCTCTACAGCTGGGCGGATTACGTCGCCCCGCAAACCTTGCAGCGCTTCGAGCAGGAAACCGGCTACAAGGTGCGCTACGACACGTTCGACACCACCGAAGTCCTCGAAACCAAGCTGTTGACCGGTGGCAGTGGCTACGACGTTGTGGTGCCCTCGGCCACTGTGTTGGCGCGGGCGCTAAAGGCCAGTGCCCTGCAGCCGCTGGATGCGCAGGCCATGCCTGGCTACGCCAACCTCGATAAGGACCTGCTGGCCAAACTGGCAGAAACCGACCCCGGCAACCGCTTTGCGGTGCCTTACACCTGGGGCACGTTGGGCCTGGGGGTCAATGTCGAGGCTGTGCGCCAACGCCTGGGTGATGTACCGCTGGACAGCCTGGACCTGCTGTTCAAGCCCGAGTATGCCAGCCGGCTAAAGGCGTGCGGCATCGCCATGCCCGACTCGCCGCAGGAGGTAATTGGCGTGGCCTTGAACTACCTGGGCAAGGACCCGTACAGCCAGGACAAGGCCGACCTTGCCGCAGCGCAGAACCTGCTGAACCAGTTGCAGCCTTCGATCAGCTACGTCGCCAACGGCCGGCAGATCAACGACCTGGCCAACGGCAGCGTATGCCTGGCGTTGACCTACAACGGCGACGCAGCCATGGCCGCCGATCAGGCCCGTCGCGCGGGTAAGCCGTTCGAGCTGATCTACCGCATCCCCCGTGAAGGGACGCTGCTCTGGCAGGACAACCTGGTCATTCCCAAGGACGCCCCGCACCCAGAGGCGGCCCGCGCGTTCATCGCGTTCATGCTCAAGCCCGAATCGGTTGCCGCGCTGACCAATACGCTGTTCTTTGCCAACGCCAACCAGGCAGCAACGCCCTTGGTCGACGAGGCCGTGCGCAATGACCCGGATATCTACCCCCCGGCCGCGGTGCGTGAGCGCCTGTTTGCCGACCGCAGCATGGCGCTGTCCGACCTGCGCCAGCGCAACCGCCTGTGGACGGCATTCCGTACTCGGCAGTGACCCATAACGACAAAGGAGCCCGACCGTGGAGCAAGCCCTGAGCAACGATCAAGCGATGACCCGCGACAGCCTGTATGGCACCGCTGCAGAAAGTACCTATGCCGGTATCACCAGTTTCGCCCGCCGCCGCTATAGCCGCGACCTGCGCGGGGTGGATGTGGTGGTCAGCGGTGTGCCGTTCGACACCGCTACCAGCAATCGCCCTGGCGCCCGTTTCGGGCCACGTGCGCTCCGCGCCGCCTCGGTGCAGCAGGCCTGGGCGCGCCACTGGCCATGGACGTTCGACCCGTTCGACCATCTGGCCGTCATCGACTACGGCGATTGCGCGTTCGACAGTGGCACCCCGCAATCGGTACCGGACAGTATCGAGGCCCACGCCACGCACGTGCTCGAGGCGGGCTGCGCCATGCTCACCCTCGGCGGCGACCACTTCATCAGTTATCCGCTGCTCAAGGCCCATGCCCGGCGTCATGGGCCACTGGCACTGATCCATTTCGATGCCCACAGCGACACCTGGCCGGACGAGGAGGGCCAGCGCATCGACCATGGCACCATGTTCTGGCACGCCGCCCGCGAGGGCCTGGTGGACCCGTCCTGCTCTGTGCAGATCGGGCTGCGCACCACCAATGACGACACCCAGGGTTTCGCCGTTGTCGATGCCCGACAGGTGCACCGCCAAGGCACAGAGGCGGTGATCGCGTCGATCCGCCAGCGGGTCGGCGAGCGGCCGGTGTACCTGACCTTCGACATCGACTGCCTCGACCCCGCCTATGCGCCAGGCACCGGCACGCCTGTGTGCGGCGGGCTGAGCACGGTCCAGGCGCTGGAGATACTCGGCGGCTTGCGCGGTATCAACCTGGTAGGCATGGACCTGGTCGAGGTGGCACCGGCTTATGACCATGCCGATATCACGGCGCTGGCCGGCGCGACCCTGGCCATGGAGATGCTGTGCCTGTATGCGGCGCGGCACAAGGTCGATGTCCCTGGCTGATCAGTGGGGCCGCATGGCTGCTCCCGCAGGTTCATACTGAAACATCAGGAATCGCATTCACACTTTTGCCGCGAACCCCTAGCGCCTTAGGCTATCCAACGCATGAGGCGCGCCTTTTCGTACATGAGGTGAAGCATGAATCTGACATTTCCAACTCTGGCCATCGGCCTGTTGCTGTGCTTGCCCGCACACGCGGCGCCCGTGCAACCGCTGCAGCTGGCCGCCAGCAACAACAACCCCTACAACAGCCCGATCCAGCGCGCCAACCCCAACAGTCGCCAGGGCAGCGTGCAGGCCACACCGCCGGTGCGTGGCCCTTCGACCGCTCCTATTCAGCGCACACCGTCCCTGGACAACCGCGGCATCGGCAACGGTGACAATCTGCGCCGCCAGCAGCAGGCCCCCAATCTGGAACCCACCCGGCCACCGCGCGACACCCAACGTGCGCCTTGAGCCCCTCATCGAAAGGAATCATCAATGATCAGAGCCACCAAGCTGACCACGCTGGCTGCTGCCGCACTGCTGCCATTGCTTGCGCACGCTGCCGCCGAGCAGCAGTTCCCGACCGAGGAAGGGCAGATCACTGTCAGCACCGTGGCTGATGGCCTGCGCAACCCGTGGGCGCTGGCATTCCTGCCGGGTGGCAAGGACATGCTGGTCACCGAACGCCCCGGCAACCTGCGCCTGGTCAATGCCGAAGGCAAGGTGGGGCCACCTATCAACGGTGTGCCCAAGGTCTGGGCAGAAGGTCAGGGCGGGCTGCTCGACGTGGTGTTGTCACCTGAGTTCGCCAAGGACCGCACCCTGTACCTTTCTTATGCCGAAGCGGGCAACGATGGCAAGGCTGGCACTGCAGTCGGCCGTGGGCAATTGTCCGAGGACCGCGCCCGCCTGGAGAACTTCAACGTGATTTTCCGCCAGCAGCCCAAGCTGTCGGTCGGCAACCATTTCGGCTCGCGGCTGGTGTTCGACCGTAACGGTTACCTGTTCATCGCCCTGGGCGAGAACAACCAGCGCCCAACCGCCCAGGACCTGGACAAACTGCAAGGCAAGATCGTGCGTATTCTGCCTGATGGCGAAGTGCCCAAGGACAACCCCTTCGTTGGCAAAAACAACGTACGACCGGAAATCTGGTCCTTCGGCCACCGCAATCAGCAAGGCGCCGCGCTCAACCCCTGGACCGGCAAGCTGTGGACCCACGAACATGGCCCACGTGGCGGTGATGAGATCAACATTCCGCAAGCGGGCAAGAACTACGGTTGGCCGATCGCCACGCACGGCATCAACTATTCGCTGCTGCCGATCCCCGAAGCCAAGGGCGAACACGTCGACGGCATGGTCGACCCGCACCATGTTTGGGAAAAATCGCCTGGCATCAGCGGCATGGCCTTCTATGACAGCCCGACGTTCAAAGCGTGGGATCACAACCTGTTCATAGGTGCACTGGCCACTCAGGAGTTGATTCGGCTGCAGCTCGAGGGGGACAAGATCGTCCATGAAGAGCGCCTGCTGGGTGACCTGAAGGCGCGTATTCGTGACGTGCGGGTTGGGCCGGACGGTTACCTGTATGTGCTGACCGATGACAAGGACGGCCTGTTGTTGAAAGTTGGACTGAGCGACGGTTGAAGCCCGTTGCCGGCGACACGGCCGATGATGATAATGCCGCATGACGCTCGATCCCAGCTCGCTGTACAACAAGGCCCTGGTTGACCAAGGCTACGCGCCCGACCCGGCTCAAGCCCAGGCCGTCAGCGCCCTGCAAGCCTGCTTCGAGGCCATCGAGCGCGGGCGTACAGCCCAGGGCATCTACCTTTGGGGCCCGGTCGGCCGCGGCAAGACCTGGCTTATGGACCTGTTCCACCGTTGCCTGAGCATCCCGGCCCGACGCCAGCATTTCCACCATTTCATGGCCTGGGTGCACCAGCGCCTGTTCCAGCTCAACGGCACCGCCGACCCGCTGCAAGCGCTGGCCCGCGAACTGGCCGGGGACATCCGCGTGCTGTGCTTCGACGAGTTGTTCGTCAGCGATATCGGCGACGCGATCATCCTCGGCCGCTTGTTCCAAGTGCTGTTCGATCATGGGGTGGTGGTGGTCGCCACCTCCAACCAGCCGCCGCAGCAGCTGTACCGTGACGGTTTCAACCGCGAGCGTTTCCTGCCGGCCATCAGCGCCATCGAGCGGCATATGCAGGTGCTTGCAGTGGCCGGTGAGCAGGACCACCGGCTTCACCCTGGGGCCGCCTGCCAGCGCTATTGGGTAGCTGAAGCGGGCAAGGCAGGGGCGCTTGCAGCGGTGTTCGCGCAGCTCAGCCCTGCTGAGCCGGGCAGTGCAGAGCCCTTGTCGATAGGCCCACGGCAAATTCAAGTGGTCAGGCACAGCCCGCAGGCGCTCTGGTGCCGTTTCAGCGACCTTTGCGAGCAGCCACTGGCCGCCATGGAATTCATGGCGTTGTGCGACCGTTTCCCGGCGATTCTGGTCGAAGGCATACCTGCATTGAGCGGTCAGCAGCGTGCGGGGCGAATTGCCCGTGGTACCGAGGATGGTGCTGCACGCGTGGAGGCGGGCGATCGCCAGCTGCCGGCGCTGTCACCCAAGGATGATGCCGTGCGGCGTTTCATTGCCCTGGTCGACGAATGCTATGACCGCAAGGTCGCGTTGTACCTGGAAGCGCAGGTACCGCTCGAAGCGCTCTACACTCAAGGGTATCTGGCGTTCCCGTACCAACGGACCCTGAGCCGGCTACGGGAGATGCAACTGCAACGCTTCGCTTGAAGGAGTTGCCCCATGGAGCCGCTGTCACACCATCTGCTGACCCAGGCCTACAACAATGGCTGGGCCAATCACCGCCTGTACAAGGCGTGCCTGCAACTGACCCAGGACGAGTTCGTCGCCCCGCGTTGCAGCTTCTTCCCGTCGATCAAGGCCACCCTCAACCATTTGCTGACGGTGGACTGGTTCTACTTGCACATGCTCGAGTGCGAGCAGCGTGGCGAGGCGCCTGAGCCTGATGGCGAGCGGTTCTTCGACCCGGAACAACCGTTTGCCACGTGTACCGACCTGCATGCCCAGCAGGTCCAGGCCGACCGGCGGCTGATCACCTACTGCAGCGCGCTGCATGACGACCAGTTGGCCCGCTACGTGAGCATCGTGCGGCCCGACCGCGTGCAGCGCGAACAACGTGTACGCCTTCTTGCGCACCTGTTCGAGCACCAGGTTCATCACCGTGGCCAGGTGCATGCGATGCTCAGCGGCACGGCGGTGCGGCCACCACAGCTGGATGAGTTTTTCTGCGAGGAGGAAGCCGTGTTGCGGGTAGGGGACTTTGCCGAGTTGGGCTGGACCGAAGGGCAAGTCTGGAAGCAGCAGGGGCCGCGCTGACACAAACGGCGTAATCACTGTGGGGGCGGCCTTGTTTCGCGAATGGGGCGCAAAGCGCCCCCAGACGACGTTACTGCCCCAGCCACTCGATCAGCGTCTTGTTGAAGCGCCGTGGCTCTTCGATCTGCGGCGCATGCCCCATGCCCTCGAACGTCACCAGCTCACCCTGCGCAATCAGCTTGGCCACCTGGGGCCCCAAATCCTTGTAGTGACCCAACCGCGCCTTCACCTCCGGCGGGGCAATATCACTGCCAATAGCGGTTGTGTCCTGATCGCCGATCATCAGCAAGGTCGGCATCTTCAAATCCTTGAACTCGTGGTACACCGGCTGGGTGAAGATCATGTCGTAGATCAACGCCGAGTTCCACGCCACCGCTTCGTGCCCTGGGCCTTTGTTCAGCCCTACCAGCATCTGCACCCAGCGCTCGTATTCAGGCTTCCAGCGCCCCGCGTAGTACGTCTTGCGCTCGTACTCGCGTACGCCCTCGGCATCGAGCTTGAGTTCGCGGGCATACCATTGGTCCACCGTGCGGTACGGTACGCCCAGAGCCTTCCAGTCTTCCAGGCCGATGGGGTTGACCATCGCCAGGCGCTCGACCTGCTGGGGGTACATCAGCGCGTAGCGGGTAGCCAGCATGCCGCCGGTGGAATGGCCAAGGATAACCGCCCGCTTGATGCCCAGTTGGTCCAGCAGGGCATGGGTGTTGTCGGCCAGCTGCTGGAAACTGTACTGGTAGTAGTCCGGCTTGCTCGATGTGCAGAAGCCGACCTGGTCTGGGGCGATGACCCGGTAGCCAGCCTCGCTCAGCGCGTCGATCGTGGTTTCCCAGGTGGCGGCGCAGAAGTTCTTGCCGTGCATCAGCACCACGCTGCGGCCATTGGCCTGGCCTTTGGCCGGCACATCCATGTAGCCCATCTGCAGGCGCTGGCCCTGTGACTGGAAGTCGAAATGCTTGAGCGGGTGAGGGTAACTGAAGCCTTCGAGCTGTTTGCCGTAGGTGGGCGGTTCGGCGGCGATGGCCGGGGCGCCGACGAGGCAGGCCAGGGCCAGGGCGGTTGCGCGCAGCATAGGGGCACTCCATGTAGGACCATGTAGGAAAGGGCGACTTTAGCAGCCGGTGAAGCACCTTAAACGTTAAAGGTGTTACCAGGCATGAAACCAGCCCAGCGTAATCATGGCCACGACGATGTAGCGCCCGCCCTTGGCCAGGGTTACCAGCAACATGAAACGCCAGAACGGCTCACGCATGATCCCGGCAATCAAGGTCAACGGGTCGCCGATTACTGGCATCCAGCTCAGCAGCAGCGACCACTGCCCCCATCGCTGATAACGCTGCTGTGCGCGTTCCAGCTGCCCGGCGCTGAACGGGAACCAGCGTTTGTCGCGCCAGTGCTCGATGGCCCGCCCGAGCAACCAATTGACCACCGAGCCCAGCACGTTGCCCAAGGTAGCGACCAGCAACAAGGTCAACCAGGCGTCCGGTTGCTTTAGCAGCAGGCCAACCAGCACTGCCTCCGATTGCAGCGGCAGCAACGTGGCGGCGCCAAAGGCGCTGAGGAACAGCGCCCAGAGGCTGAGCATCAGTAAGTGGCGACCACGGTGTCCTGGCCGTCCTGAGTCACCCCGATAACCTGATAGGCGTCCTTGTGGTCACCCATTTCCATGCCTGGCGAACCCATCGGCATGCCTGGCACGGCCAGGCCCTTGAGGTCGCTGCGCTTGGCCAGCAGGCGCACCTGTTCGGCCGGCACATGGCCTTCGACGAACTTGCCGTCGATCACCCCGGTGTGGCACGACGCAAGGCGCGGCGCCACGCCCAGGCGTTGCTTCACGGCGCTCATGTTCGGCTCGACATGGTCATTGACGGTGAAACCGTTGTCGCGCAAGTGGCTGATCCAGGCCTTGCAGCAACCACAGTTAGGGTCGCGGTACACGTCGATGGTTTCGGCGGCCTGGGCCAGGCCGGTGATGGCCAGCAGGCCGAAAGCGATCAGGTGTTTATGCAGCATCGTCCAGGCACTCCTTCAGAAACGCAGATGCACGCCTGCTACCAGGCGGGCCTGGTCGGCGCGGTCACCGTGCAGGCGGTGGAAGCTTACCCCGACATAGGGGCGAAGCCGCGGGATATTTTAAATCGCAGGCGCAGGCCGACCCTACTGTCGGCCAGCCATGATCGTCGCCTGCGACGCCTGTCAGCCAGCTGAGGTGCACATTACAACTTTGTCAGGCGGCGTAGTCGTCGTGGCCCAGGTCACGCATCAGCAGGCCATGTTCCAGCGATACCTGTTCGGGGATCGGCAGGTACACCACGTGCCCGTCGCCGGGCGCCACGTCGATCGCCTGCTGCTGGCGGCCGTACAGGTGGTGCAGGTCGAAATGGTAGTTGCCACGTGGGGTCATCAACTCCAGATGATCGCCCACGGCGAAGCGGTTCTTCACCTTGACCTCGGCGCGGCCGTCCACCCGTACACCGGTCAGTTCGCCGACGAACTGCTGGCGCTCGGACATCGAGTTGCCCCGCAGGTAGTTCTGGTATTCGTCGTGCACATGGCGGCGCAGGAAGCCTTCGGTGTAACCGCGTTGCGCCAGCGACTCGAGGTTGTCCATCAGGGCCATGTCGAAGGGGCGCCCGGCTGCCGCGTCGTCGATGGCCTTGCGGTACGCCTGCACCGCGCGGGCGCAATAGAAGTGTGACTTGGTGCGGCCCTCGATTTTCAGAGAATGCACGCCCATGGCGGCCAGGCGCTCGACGTGCTGGATGGCGCGCAGGTCCTTGGCGTTCATGATATAGGTGCCGTGTTCATCCTCGAACGCCGGCATCTCGGTGCCGGGGCGGTTGCTCTCGTGCAGCAGGAACACCTGCCCGGTCGGCGCGCCCAGCCCCAGGGTCGGCTCGACCTCGCGCACGATGTCGCCGGTGGCGTTCTCGGTGGCCGGCGTGGCTTGGTACTTCCAGCGGCAGGCGTTGGTGCAACTGCCCTGGTTGGCGTCACGCTTGTTGAGGTAGCCCGACAGCAGGCAGCGGCCGGAATAGGCCATGCACAGGGCTCCATGGACAAACACTTCCAGCTCCATGCCGGGCACCTGCTGGCGAATCTCCTCGATTTCGTCCAGTGACAGCTCCCGGGACAGGATCACCCGGCTCAGGCCCAATTGCTGCCAGAACCGCACGCTGGCCCAATTGACCGTGTTGGCCTGCACTGACAGGTGCACGGGCATGTGCGGGAAGTGCTGGCGCACCAGCATGATCAGCCCGGGGTCGGACATGATCAGCGCATCGGGCGCCATCGCAATGATGGGGGCCAGGTCCTTGAGGAAGGTCTTGAGCTTGGCATTGTGCGGCGCGATGTTGACCACCACGTAGAAGCGCTTGCCCAGGGCATGCGCCTCCTCGATGCCCAATGCCAGGTTGGCATGGTCGAATTCGTTGTTGCGCACCCGCAGGCTGTAGCGCGGCTGGCCGGCATAGACCGCGTCGGCACCATAAGCGAATGCGTAACGCATGGTCTTGAGGGTGCCGGCAGGGGCCAGCAATTCGGGCTTGGCGGGTAGCTTCATGTGCGCACCGGTGCAAAAAGCGCGGATGCTAGGGCCTGGCCGCCCAGGGCATATTGATTTGAATCAACGGAGCGACGGCACTTTTATGAATACGCCGTGCACTAACGTTCAGGACACTTGAGGAAAATCCATGAACCAAACCGCTTTGCAGAACAAGGCCCTGGCAGTGCTGCTGGCGCTGGTGACCATCGCCTTCGGCTGGATCCTGTTGCCGTACTATGGCGCCATCTTCTGGGCGGTGATTCTTGGCATCCTGTTCGCGCCGTTGCAGCGCAATCTGCTCATGCGTTTTGGCCGGCGGCGCAACGTGGCGGCCGCCGCCACCTTGCTGGTGTGCCTGCTGGTGGCGATCTTGCCGGTGATCATCACCAGTGCGCTGCTGGTGCAGGAAGGCGCCACGCTGTACCAGCGTATCGAGAGCGGGCAACTGGACATCGCCGGCTATGTCGAGCGCGGCATGAACATGCTGCCTCCATTCGTCCAGCACGGGCTGGACAGCATGGGCGTGGGCAACCTCGACGGGCTGCGTGACAAGATCACCAAGTGGGCAACCCAGGGTAGCCAGGTGCTGGCCAGCCAGGCGTTCAGTTTTGGCCAGGGTACCTTCGAGTTTCTGGTGAGCTTCGGCATCATGCTCTACCTGCTGTTCTTCTTTCTGCGCGAGGGGGCGGAAGTGGCGCGCCGGGTACGCCTTGCCATACCACTGCCGGAACACCAGAAGCGCCGGCTGCAGCTGAAGTTCAACCGCGTGGTGCGGGCAACGGTCAAAGGCAATGTGCTGGTGGCGATTACCCAGGGCGCGCTGGGTGGTTTCATCTTCTGGGTGCTGGACATTCCCAGCGCGCTGGTCTGGGCGGTACTGATGGCCTTCCTGTCGCTGCTGCCTGCGGTAGGTGCCGGAATCATCTGGGCGCCGGTGGCGGCTTACTTCCTGCTGACCGGGGCGATCCTCCAGGGGGCGATTCTGACCGCCTTTGGCGTGCTGGTGATCGGCCTGGTGGACAACGTGCTGCGGCCGATCCTGGTGGGCAAGGATACGCGGATGCCCGATTACCTGATCCTGGTCTCCACCCTGGGTGGGCTAGCGGTGTTCGGGCTCAACGGCTTTGTGATCGGGCCGCTGATCGCTGCGTTGTTCATCTCGAGCTGGGGGATTTTCGCAGCGACCAAGCCGCAGGTGCAATTGCCGCAGTAGGGGCTGCGAGGCGGCCCCTGGGCATTTGACTAACGGAAGCTGTACGACACCCCGGCGTACACCCCAAACCCTTCACCGGGTGTCGAGCGGGCAATGTCCTGACCGGCATCGTTGTACCCCGGCGTCACCGTCGCGGCATAGCGTTTGTTGGTCAGGTTGCGCAGGTCCAGCCATGTCTGCCAGTCCTGCTTCGGCGAGTCCCAGCCCAGCCGTGCGCCCAGCAGCGCATAGGCGTCGGCATGGTAACTGTTGGCGTAGTCCACCTGCACCTTGGAGGCCATCTGCGTGTTGACCCCGGCGTACAAGCCGCTTGGCCAGTCGTAGCGCAGTTCGGCCTGGTAATAGTGCATCGGGATGCCTGGCAAGCGGTTGTCGCCAAACGTGTCATCGTCGCGGTAGTGGAAGTCACTGAAGGTATAGGCCTGGCGCAGGCTCAGCTTGCCTGTGCCGGGGCGCTCCCACAGCGTGCTGTCCAGCCCGGCTTCAACACCCTGGTGCACGGTAGCGCTGGCATTGAACTCCTTGGCCGGTTGGCCTTGCACGATTTCCACGGCCAACAGTTCGTGGCGTACCTGCGAGTAGTACCAGGCCAGGTCCCATCGCCCCAGCACCGAATCGCCGCGTGCGCCCAGTTCCAGCGTGGTGGCGGTCTGGTTTTGCATCTCGATCGGCTGCGTGGCGACCGTGGAGCTCCAGATCAGCGACCACGGGTGTGGCGGCTCGACGGACCGGCTCAGGTTGCCATACACCTGCAGTTGCGGGCTGAAGTCATAACGCAGGCCCAGGCGTGGCGCGTAGTCCCAGTCGTGCTGGCTGACCTTGCCGCCCGTGGCGGGGTAGGTGACGTCGCTTTCTCGGCGGGTGTAGATCATCGCCAGGCCGGTTGTCAGCCACAGGTCCGGGACCAGCTCCAGGTCGTTGCCCACATGCAGCACGGTGTCCGACCCCTGGTAGCTGAAGTCGCGGCTGCGCGCCCCGAAGTTGTCGCCGCTGGTACGCGCAAACTGCGAGGCACCACTGTTGGGCAGGTGCTTGGTGGTGCGCCAGCCGAAGGTGGTCTTGCTCTCGTGCCCGAGCAGGGTGTCGCGGCGCGAGTAATTCAGCGTGCCACTGACATCGGTGTAGGCAACCTTCAAGCGCATCGGGCCTTCGCGCAGGTCCATCGGGAAGTCGTGATACACCAGCCCGGCTTCCAGGCGGGCATCGTCCTCGAGGTAGAAGGTGGTCTTGTTGGCCACCCAGGTACTGCCCGGTTGTGGCCGGCTGTCGTCGCGCGCCAGGTAGGCCGCGTTGGCAGCACGCGGGTCGTGCTTGATCTGGTCCTTGGTCAGGCGCCCGGCCAGGTCGTTCTCGGTTTCCCGGTAGCGCAAGTAGAAGCGGGTTTCCAGGTTCGGGTTGAAACGGTAGCCGACATTCGCCGCGATGCCCTTGGCGCTGCCACTGCTGTGGTGCTGATAGCCGTCGTATTCGGAGTCGGTCAGGGCCACGTAATAATCGAGGTTACCCAATACCTGGCCAGAGCTGATATGCCGGTGCTGGTAGCCCCGGCTGCCGACCTCGTAACGCACCTGCAACGGCGCGGCATCGTAGCCGGTATGGGTGACATAGTTGATGGCACCGCCAAGCGCCAGGGCGCCCTGATCGAAGCCGTTGGCCCCGCGCAGCACTTCGGCGCGGCTCAACCATAGCGGTTCGAACAGCTCGTAGGGCGTACCGCCCGGGCCGGTCAGCGGCAGGCCGTCGAACATCGTGTACACCCCGGAGCCGTGAGCGCCAGGCGCCCGGTTGATGCCCGAGCCGCGGATCGACAGCTTGATGCCATCGTTGCCTGCCGACTGGGCGAAAACACCAGGCTGATAGGCGAGCACATCCTGGTTGCTGGCAACCCGGCCTTGCCCCACCCGGTTCATGTCCACCAGATTGCTGGCGCCGGGGACTTCCCGCAGCCGTTCGGCGGCGTCTTCCAGTTCGGTCTGTTGCTGGCCTTCGATCAATACCTGGTCGAGTTCGACGCGGCCGGTGGCCTGGGCTGCGCTGGTGATCATCAGGGCCAGCAGGGAAAAGGGGAGGGTAGGGCGCATGACAAGGGCTTCCAGAGCGATAAGCGGGAATCTGACGCTGCAAGTGTCAGACGAAGCACAGCTTTTGTTCTGTAGGCCGGAAAAAGAAAAACCCCGCCGAGGCGGGGTTCTTCAGGATCGCTGCAGGTCAGCCGATCAGTTGCAGGCCAGCCTGCTGGACCATTTCCAGCAACGGCTGCGGGTAGACACCCAGCACGAAGGCGAGGATGGCGATGGCCAGCAGCATGACGCCACCGGTGCGCTGTTCCCACTTCAGCGGGGCGTCGTGGCGACGCAGGTTTGGTTCGACCAGGTACAGGGTGACCATGACGCGCAGGTAGTAGTAAACGCCGATGGCGCTACCGATCACCAGGGCACCGACCAGCCACCACAGGTGCGACTCGACGCCGGTGGCGATGATGTAGAACTTGCCGATGAAGCCTGCGGTCAGCGGGATGCCGGCCAGCGACAGCATCATCACGGTCAGTACGGCGGTCAGGTACGGGCGGCGCCAGAACAGGCCGCGGTACTCGTACAGCGCATCGGCGTCACGGCCGCCGTAAGGCGAGGACATCAGGGTGATCACGCCGAAGGCGCCGAGGCTGGTGATCACGTAGGTGACCAGGTACACGCCCATGGCTTCCAGGGCCAGGCCCTTGCTTGCGACCAGGGCGATGAGCAGGTAGCCGAAGTGGGCGATGGACGAGTAACCGAGCAGACGCTTGAGGTTGCTCTGGGTCAGCGCCAGCAGGTTGCCGATCAGGATCGAGGCAACTGCGATCACGGCTAGCACGGTGCTCAGCACGCCGCTGCTGGCTGCCGGGGACAGCATGAACAGGCGCACCACCACGGCGAATACAGCGACCTTGCTGGCGGTGGCCAGGAACGCGGCCACCGGCGCCGGGGCGCCTTCGTACACGTCCGGGGTCCACAGGTGGAACGGCACCAGCGACAGCTTGAAGGCCAGGCCCACGAGCATCATGCCCAGGCCCAGTTGCGCGACCAGGCTTGGCATGTTGGTGGCTGCCAGCGCTTTGCCGATCTGGTCGAAGCTCAGGCTGCCAGCATCGGCGTACAGCAGTGCCATGCCGAACAGCAGGAAGGCAGAACCCGCAGCCGACAGCACCATGTATTTGATGCCCGCTTCCAGTGAACGCTTGTTGAAGAAGGCATACGCCACCAGGCCGTAGACCGGCACCGACAGCAGCTCCAGGCCGATGAACAGGCCGGCCAGGTGGTTGGCGCTGACCAGCACCAGCCCACCGAGTGCCGACATCAGCAGCAGCAGGTAGAGCTCTTCACGGTTGCCCGGGAAGCCCTTGGAGCCTTCGCCCAGGTAAGCGTGGGCAAGCGTGACGCAGGCCAGTGTGGCGACCAGGATGATCGCCATGTACAGGCAGGCGAACTTGTCGATGGTGATCAGCGGGGTAACCGCCAGCGGCGCGACCTTCAGTACCGGCAAGATCGACAGCAAGGCCAGGTTCAGGCCCACGGTGGACAGCAGGAAGGTCTGCGAGTGGTTGCGCTTCCAGGCGATCGCCAGCATCACCACCACCGTGGTGATGGTGGTGATCAGCATCGGCGCCAATGCGATGAAGTGTTGAGTGGTGAATTCCATAGCGCTCTTACCGGGCCGAAGCGAGTTGAGTGAAAGCGGAACCGAGCCACTGCTGCACACCACTCATGGTGGCGGCAGAAGTGTCGAGGAACGGCTGCGGGTACACACCAAGCACGATCAGCAGCACCGCCAGGCCCAGCACCATGATCATCTCGCGGCCGTCCATGCCGGCCAGCACGGTGTCGCTCTTGCTTGGGCCGAAGTAGGCGCGGTGGATCATGATCAGCGAGTAGACGGAGCCGAAGACCAGGCCGGTGGTGGCGATCACGGTGATCCATGGCACGCTGGCGAAGCTGCCGATCAGGATCAGGAACTCGCCGACGAAGTTGCCGGTGCCGGGCAGGCCCAGGGAGGCAGCAGCGAAGAACAGGCTGATTGCAGGCAGGTACGCGATGCGGTGCCACAGGCCACCCATCTGGCGCATGTCACGGGTATGCAGGCGCTCGTACAGCTGACCGGACAGGATGAACAGCGCAGCGGCCGACAGGCCGTGGGCCAGCATCTGGATTACCGCGCCTTGCAGGGCCTGCTGGCTGCCGGAGTAGATCCCGATCAGCACGAAGCCCATGTGCGAAACGCTGGAGAAGGCGATCAGGCGCTTGATGTCGGACTGCGCGAACGCCAGGAAGGCACCGTAGAAGATACCGATCAGGCCCAGGGTCATGGCGATCGGCGCGAACTCGGCCGAGGCGTTCGGGAACAGCGGCAGGGCGAAGCGCAGCAGGCCGTAGGCCGCAGTCTTCAGCAAGATACCCGCCAGGTCCACGGAACCTGCGGTCGGGGCCTGGGCGTGCGCATCAGGCAGCCAGGAGTGGAACGGCACCACCGGCAGCTTCACCGCAAAGGCGATGAAGAAGCCCAGCATCAGCACGTACTCGACGCCCGCGGGCAGCTCGGCCTTGAGCAGGTCGCTGTAGTTGAAGGTGAGCACGCCGGTGGTGTTGTAGTTGACCAGCACCAGGCCAAGGATCGCCACCAGCATGATCAGGCCGCTGGCCTGGGTGAAGATGAAGAACTTGGTCGCAGCGTAGATCCGGGTCTTCTTGCCGTCTGCAGAGCTGTGACCCCAGAGCGCGATGAGGAAATACATCGGCACCAGCATCATTTCCCAGAAGAAGAAGAACAGGAACAGGTCCAGGGCCAGGAACACACCGACCACGCCGCCGAGGATCCACATCAGGTTGAGGTGGAAGAAGCCGACGTGGCGCTGGATCTCTTTCCAGGAACACAGTACCGACAGCACACCGAGCAGGCCGGTCAGCAGGATCATCAGCAGCGACAGGCCGTCCAGGGCCAGGTGGATGCTGATGCCGAAGCGCTTGATCCACTCGACTTTGTATTCGAGTGCCCAGGCAGGTTCGGCGCCCGGAGCAGGGGCCAGGGTGTAGTCGCCGGTGCCCCACAGATACAGGCCGATGCCGAGCAGCAGGGACATGGTCAGCAGCGCGATCCAGCGCGGCAGGGTGGCGCCGAAGCGCTCACCCAGCCAGCACAGGAAGCCGCCGATGAAGGGGATCAGGATCAGCCAAGGCAAAATCATGACGGGTTGGTTTCCTTTGGCAAAGTCGCAAGATTCATAGTCATACCGCAGCCACTACCACAGCACCGAGTACCAGCACGGCGCCGACGGCGATCGAAGCGGTGTACCAGCGCAGCTGGCCGGTCTCGGTCTTGCTCATGGCGACGTGGCCACCACGTGCCATCCGAGGGATCAGGCCGATGCTGCGGTCAACCGGGTCCTTGCGCAGGATGTGGCTGATCAGCAGGTAAGGTTTGACGAAGAGCTTGTCGTAGATCCAGTCGAAGCCCCAGGCGGCGAACCACCAGGCCGACAGGACGCGGCCGATGCCGCTGTTGGCAACGGCGCTGACGAAGCGGCGCTTGCCCAGGAACAGCATGGCCGACAGCAGGATACCGGCGATGGCGATGGCGCCCGAGGCGATCTCCAGCGAGTGCTTGGCGTCACCACCAGCATGGCCTGCGCTTTCAGGCAGCACACCTGCCAGCGGTGGGGTGATCCAGGCGCCGATGAAGGTCGACAGCACGATCAGCACGCCCAGTGGCAGCCAGTGGCTGATGCCGTGGCCGGCGTGGGCTTCGGTCTTGGCTTCGCCATGGAAGGCGATGAAGATCAGGCGGAAGGTGTACAGCGAGGTCATGAACGCACCGACCAGGCCAGCGTACAGCAGGCCGGTGTTGCCGCTGGCGAAGGCTTCCCAGAGGATCTCGTCCTTGGAGTAGAAACCGACGGTCACGATCGGCAGGGCTGCCAGGGCGGCGCCACCGACCACGAAGCTGGCGTAGGCCAACGGCAGTTTCTTCCACAGGCCGCCCATCTTGAAGATGTTCTGCTCGTGGTGGCAGGCAACGATCACCGCACCGGAAGCAAGGAACAGCAGGGCCTTGAAGAAGGCGTGGGTCATCAGGTGGAAGATCGCCGCGTCCCAGGCACCGACGCCCAGGGCCAGGAACATGTAACCGATCTGGCTCATGGTCGAGTAGGCGAGGATACGCTTGATATCGGTCTGTACCAGCGCGGCGAAGCCGGCCAGCACCAGGGTCACACCGCCGACTACGCCGACCAGGTGCAGGATGTCCGGCGCCAGCAGGAACAGGCCGTTGGTACGGGCGATCAGGTATACGCCCGCGGTCACCATGGTTGCGGCGTGGATCAGTGCCGAAACCGGGGTCGGGCCTGCCATCGCGTCGGCCAGCCAGGTCTGCAGCGGCAGCTGGGCCGATTTACCGACCGCGCCACCCAGCAGCATCAGGGTCGCCAGGACCATCCAGGTGTCACCTGCCTGGAACTTCTGCGGTGCCAGCACCAGCAGTTCCTGCACATTCAGGGTACCCAGCTGGGCGAACAGGATGAACAGGCCGATGGCCATGAACACGTCGCCGATACGGGTGACGATGAACGCCTTGAGTGCCGCGTTACCGTTGTTGCGGTTGCTGTAATAGAAACCGATCAACAGGTACGAGCACAGGCCCACGCCTTCCCAGCCGAAGTAGATGAACAGCAAGTTATCGCCCAGCACCAGGAACAGCATGCTGGCGATGAACAGGTTGGTGTACGAGAAGAAGCGCGAGTAGCCCGCTTCGCCACGCATGTACCAGGACGCGAACAGGTGGATCAGGAAGCCCACGCCCGTGACCACGCCGAGCATGGTGACCGACAGGCCGTCCACGTACAGGGTGAAGTTCGGCGCAAAGCCGTCCACCGACATCCACTGCCACAGCAGCTGGCTGTATGCGCCGCCTTCAGGCGGGGCGACATTGAATTGCCAGATGACGTAGGCGGCTGTTGCGGCCGAGAGGCCGACCGAGCCGACGCCGATCAGGGCAGACAGGTTCTCCGAGAACCGCCCGCGCGAGAACGACAGCAGCAAGAAGCCGATCAGGGGGAAGACGAAAGTCAGGAAGATAAGGTTCATCCGCGCATCTCACTGGCAGCATCGATGTCGAGAGTGTGGAAGCGGCGATACAGCTGCAGCAGGATTGCCAGGCCAATGCTGGCCTCGGCGGCTGCCAGGCTGATCACCAGAATGAACATCACCTGGCCGTCGGGCTGGACCCAGCGGGCACCGGCGACGACGAACGCCAGGGCAGAGGCGTTCATCATGACTTCCAGGCTCATGAGCACGAAGAGGATGTTGCGGCGGACCATCAGGCCAACCAGACCTAAGCAGAACAGGATGCAGGCAACCGCCAGACCATGCTCGAGAGGGATAGCACCCATGATTTACTCCTTCGCCTCGTTGCGGCCCAGGTGGAAGGCGGTGACGGCTGCAGCGAGCAGCAGCATCGAAGCCAGTTCGACCACCAGCAGGTACGGGCCGAACAGGCTGATGCCCACTTCTTTCGGGCCCACGGTGGTGCCGCTGATGCCGGCACCGCTCGGGGTGACGAACAGCACGTACAGCAGCTCCAGCAACAGCAGGGTGCCGAGTATCACCGGCCCCGCCCATATGCCCGGCTTGAGCCAGCCACGTTCCTGGGCGACCGAGGCCGGCCCCAGGTTGAGCATCATCACCACGAACACGAACAGCACCATGATGGCGCCGGCGTAGGCGATCACTTCCAGGGCGCCGGCGAACGGCGCACCCAGGGCGAAGAAGATCATTGCCACGGAAATCAGCGAAATGATCAGGTAGAGCAGGGCGTGCACGGGGTTGGTGCCGGTGACCACACGAAGGGTGGAAACCACGGCGATCCCGGATGCGAAGTAGAAAGCGAATTCCATCTTTCTGTCCTTATGGGAGCAAGCTCTTCACGTTGATCGGCTCGGCCTCGTTCTGCGCAGAGCCTTTCGGCTTGCCAGCGATCGCCATGCCCGCAACACGGTAGAAGTTGTAGTCAGGGTTCTTGCCGGGGCCGGAGATCAGCAGATCTTCTTTCTCGTACACCAGGTCCTGACGCTTGAACTCGGCCATTTCGAAATCCGGGGTCAGCTGGATCGCGGTGGTCGGGCACGCTTCCTCGCACAGGCCGCAGAAGATGCAGCGCGAGAAGTTGATGCGGAAGAACTCCGGATACCAACGACCGTCCTCGGTCTCGGCCTTCTGCAGCGAGATGCAGCCAACCGGGCAGGCCACCGCGCAGAGGTTGCACGCCACGCAGCGCTCTTCGCCATCGGGGTCGCGGGTGAGGACGATACGGCCACGGTAGCGCGGCGGCAGGTACACAGCTTCTTCGGGGTACTGCAGGGTGTCGCGCTTGCGGAACCCGTGGGAGAACACCATGGCCAGGCTGCGCAGCTGTGTGCCGGTGCCCTTAACGATGTCGCCGATATACTTGAACATGGGTCAAATCCTCACTGGGCCGCGACGGCTGGCGTGTTGTAGAGCACGATCGCAGCGGTCACCAGCAAATTGATCAGGGTCAGCGGCAGGCAGAACTTCCAGCTGAAGTCCATCACCTGGTCATAGCGTGGGCGCGGGATCGAGGCGCGCAGCAGGATGAACAGCATGATGAAGAACGCGGTCTTCAGCGCGAACCACAGGAACGGCACTTGCGGCAGGATGCCGAACGGGCCGTGCCAGCCACCGAAGAACAGCGTGACCAGCAGCGCCGAGATGAGGATGATGCCGATGTACTCACCGACGAAGAACATGCCCCATTTCATGCCGGCATACTCGATGTGGTAGCCGTCGGCCAGTTCCTGTTCCGCTTCCGGCTGGTCGAACGGGTGACGGTGAGTCACGGCGACGCCAGCGATGAAGAAGGTGCAGAAGCCGAAGAACTGCGGAATGATGAACCACAGGTTCTGGGCCTGGTATTCAACGATGTCGCGCATGTTGAACGAGCCCACCTGCACCACCACGCCCATCAGCGCCAGGCCCAGGAACACTTCGTACGACACGGTCTGTGCCGAAGCACGCAAGCTGCCCAGCAGGGCGTACTTGTTGTTCGACGACCAGCCGGCGAACAGCACCGCGTAGACCGACAGGCCGGCCATGGCGAAGAAGAACAGCAGGCCGATGTTCAGGTCGGCGACGCCCCAGCCCGGTGTGATCGGGATGATCGAGAAGCCGATCAGCAGGGCGCTCATGGCCACGACCGGCGCCAGGGTGAAGATCATCTTGTCGACGAAGGGCGGGTTCCAGTCTTCCTTGAAGAACATCTTCAGCATGTCGGCGGCGATCTGGAACATGCCGAACGGGCCGACGCGGTTAGGACCGTAGCGGTCCTGCCACCAGCCCAGCAGGCGGCGCTCGACGAAGCTGAGCAGCGCACCGCAGACGACGACGGCCAGCAGCACCACGATGGCCTTGACGACCTGGATGATCACATCGATCACTTCGGGGGTGAACCAGCTCATTGTGCTGCCTCCTGCAGGCCTTCGACGGATGCACCGAAGATGGCCGGCGGAATGCCGGCCAGGCCTTTCGGCAGCGCGACCAGGCCAGCGCCCAGCTCTTCATTGATGCGCAGCGGCAGGCGCAGGGCCACACCGGCGACGTTCAGGCTCAGCAGGGCACCTTCGTTGACACCCAGGCGGTCGGCTTCGGACTTGGCCAGGGCCACGTAGGCAGGCTGAATGCGCTCTTGCACCGGAGCGGCGCGCGACGAGTTTTCTTCGCTGCCGAACAGGTGGAAGAACGGCACGGCGGTCCAGGTGCCACGGGCCGGGTTGAAAGCACCCGGGATGGCGTTGAACCAGTTCAGGCGATCGCCTTGCGATTCGATCAGGCGCACGCCCGGGTCACCGGCACGCAGGTGGCCACCGACCTCGTCCTGGAACTTGTTCCAGGCTTGCGGCGAGTTCCAGCCCGGCGACCAGGCGAACGGCACCTGCTGGCGCGGTTCAACGGAGCCCGAGTAGCCTTCCATCGAGAAGGCGAACGCGGTGTCCTTGTCTTGCGGGGTACGTGGCTCGTGCACGCTGATGTTGGCGCGCATGGCGGTACGGCCGGAGTAGCGCAGTGGCTCACGCGCCAGCTTCATGCCCTTGATGCGGAACGCGGCGCTGGGTGCTGCGTTGACGATACCGGCCAGTTGCGGCGCGGCTTCGGCGCAGGCGCTGGTGACGTGGTCCAGCTGGGTCCAGTCGACCGGCTTGTTCAGCAGGGTGGCACGCAGGGCGTGCATCCAGCGCCAGCCTTCATGGACCAGGATGCTGCTGTCCAGGTACTGCGGGTCGAATACCTGGAAGAAGCGCTGGGCACGGCCTTCCTGGCTGACCAGGGTACCGTCGCCTTCAGCGAACGACGCCGCTGGCAGCACCAGGTGGGCGCGCTCCAGGGTAGCGGTGTGGGAATGGTCGGCGACGATCACCACCTTGGCGGCAGCCAGCGCGGCATCGACCTTGGCGGCCGGCACGCGGGTGTACAGGTCGTTTTCCAGAACCACGATGGCATCGGCCTTGCCGCTGATGACTGCGTCCAGCGCCGCATCGACCGACTCGCCACCCATCATTGCCATGCCCAGGCTGTTGGCCTCAGGCACGACCAGGCTCAGCGAACCGTTCTTCTCGCGCAGCTTCAGGGCCTTGGCGATGTTGGCGGCGGCTTCGATCAGCGCCGGGTCGGCCAGGGAAGTACCGGCGATGACCAGGGGGCGCTTGGCCGCCACCAGGGCGTCGGCGATGCGCTGGGCCAGGGCCTTGGCTTCGTCGTCCAGGCCAGCCACTGCGGGTGCGCTCGGGTCGATGGCATGGGCCACGGCGAAACCGATGCGGGCCAGGTCCGCAGGCGCTGCGTGTACGCATTCTTCAGCCACGTCGTCCAGCTTGGTTTCAGCCAGCGAGGCGATGAACAGCGGGTACAGCGCATGCTGGCCGATGTTCTTCACGGCGGCGTCCAGCCAAGGCTGCACTTTCATGGCTTCGGCCATGGCCTCGGCCTTGCCTTTGGTGGCCTGGCGCACGGACAGCGCCACACGGGCGGCGGTCTGGGTCAGGTCTTCACCGAGCACGAACACGGCGTCGTGGTCTTCGATGTCGCGCAGGGTCGGCACCGGCAGCGGGCTGTTGTTCAGCACGTTCAGGGCCAGGCGCACGCGGGCCAGTTCGCCTGCTTCCATACCGCAATAGAAGTACTCGGCGCCGACCAGCTCACGCAGGCCGTAGTTGCTTTCGAGGCTGGCGCGCGGCGAGCCGATACCGACGATGGTGCGGCCGCGCAGCAGGTCGGCGGCCTTGTCCAGGGCGGCGTCCAGGCTCAGCTTGGTGCCATCGGCCAGGCGTGGCTGGCGCGGGCGGTCAGTGCGGTTGACGTAGCCATAGCCGAAGCGGCCACGGTCGCACAGGAAGTACTGGTTGACCGAGCCGTTGAAGCGGTTTTCGACCCGGCGCAGCTCGCCGTAGCGCTCGCCCGGGCTGATGTTGCAGCCGCTGGAGCAGCCGTGGCAGATGCTTGGGGCGAACTGCATGTCCCACTTGCGGTTGTAGCGCTCGGAGTGGGTCTTGTCGGTGAACACGCCGGTCGGGCAGACCTCGGTCAGGTTGCCGGAGAACTCGCTCTCCAGCACGCCGTCTTCAACGCGGCCGAAGTACACGTTGTCGTGGGCGCCATAGACACCCAGGTCGGTGCCGCCTGCGTAGTCCTTGTAGTAACGCACGCAGCGGTAGCAGGCGATGCAGCGGTTCATCTCGTGGGCGATGAACGGGCCGAGGTCCTGGTTCTGGTGGGTACGCTTGGTGAAACGGTAACGGCGCTCGTTGTGGCCGGTCATTACCGTCATGTCCTGCAGGTGGCAGTGACCGCCTTCCTCGCACACCGGGCAGTCGTGCGGGTGGTTGGTCATCAGCCACTCGACGACGCTGGCGCGGAATGCCTTGGACTCGTCATCTTCGATGGAGATCCAGGTGCCGTCGGAGGCAGGGGTCATGCACGACATGACGATACGACCACGGGTGTCGTTCTCGTCGGTGTACTGCTTGACCGCACACTGCCGGCAGGCGCCAACGCTACCAAGCGCCGGGTGCCAGCAGAAATAAGGGATGTCGAGGCCGAGTGACAGACAGGCCTGTAACAGGTTGTCTGCACCGTTGACTTCGAGCGCTTTGCCGTCTACGTGGATAGTGGCCATTGTTCAAAGTTCTTCGTTGGCCCGCGTGAGCGGGCGTGGCTAATGGAAATCTGTACGCCTGCGGCCCGCCACGAATCGTTCGGGCCGGCCTGCAGGCTGGCGGGTGGCACGGACCACCCGCAGCTCATCTTGTTATGCGCCGACCACGATCGGCCCGCTCGGCACTGGCTTGGCCAGGTTCGGGCGCAGGGCGTCGGCAGCACTGGCTGGTGCGACACCGGCCTCGAACTCGGAGCGGAAGTATTTGATGGCACTGCCCAATGGCTCGACGGCACCCGGTGCGTGAGCACAGAAGGTGCGGCCTGGGCCGAGGAAGTTGACCAGACCCAGCAGGGTCTCGATGTCTTCGGCACGGCCCTGGCCGTTTTCCAGTGCGCGCAGCATCTTCACGCTCCACGGCAGGCCGTCACGGCATGGGGTGCACCAGCCGCACGATTCGCGGGCGAAGAACTCTTCCATGTTGCGCAGCAGCGAGACCATGCTGACGCTGTCGTCGACCGCCATGGCCAGGCCGGTACCCATACGGGTGCCGACCTTGGCGATACCACCGGCGTACATCTGCGCATCGAGGTGCTCGGGCAGCAGGAAGCCGGTACCGGCGCCGCCTGGCTGCCAGCACTTGAGCTTGAAACCGTCACGCATGCCGCCGGCGTAGTCTTCGAACAGCTCGCGGGCGGTCACGCCGAACGGCAGTTCCCACAGGCCTGGGTTCTTCACCTTGCCGGAGAAACCCATCAGCTTGGTGCCGTGGTCCTCGCTGCCTTCGCGGGCCAGCGACTTGTACCAGTCGTTGCCGTTGGCGACGATGGCCGGCACGTTGCACAGGGTCTCGACGTTGTTTACGCAGGTCGGCTTGCCCCACACGCCGACGGCGGCAGGGAAGGGCGGCTTGGAGCGCGGGTTGGCGCGGCGGCCTTCCAGCGAGTTGATCAGTGCGGTTTCTTCACCGCAGATGTAGCGGCCGGCACCGGTGTGCACGAACAGTTCGAAGTCAAAGCCCGAACCGAGGATGTTCTTGCCCAGCAGGCCTGCGGCCTTGGCTTCGTCGATGGCGCGGTTGAGGTTTTTCGCTGCGGTGGTGTATTCGCCGCGCAGGAAGATATAGCCGCGGTAGGCCTTGAGGGCGCGGGCGCTGATCAGCATGCCCTCGACCAGCAGATGGGGCTGTTGCTCCATCAGCATGCGGTCCTTCCAGGTGTTCGGCTCCATTTCATCCGCGTTGCACAGCAGGTAGCGGATGTTCATGGATTCGTCTTTGGGCATCAGGCCCCACTTCACGCCAGTGGGGAAGCCCGCGCCGCCGCGGCCCTTCAGGCCGGAGTCCTTGACCGCTTGAACGATGTCGTCCTGCGACATCTGCGCCAGCGCCTTGCGGGCAGCGGCGTAGCCGTTCTTGGATTCGTACTCGGCCAGCCAGACCGGTTCGCCGTCGTCACGCAGGCGCCAGGTCAGCGGGTGGGTTTCGGCCGAACGCGCGATGCGGTTGGCCGGGCCGAAGGAAGTAATGGTCATACGTAACCCTCCAGCAGTTTGGTAACGCCAGCAGGCTGCACGTCGCCAAAGGTGTCGTCGTCGATCATCAGCGCCGGGGCCTTGTCGCAGTTGCCCAGGCAGCATACCGGCAGCAGGGTGAAGCGCCCGTCAGGCGTGGTCTGGCCGAGGCCGATGCCCAGTTCGCTCTGGATCTGGCTGACCACCGACTCATGGCCGCCGATGTAGCAGACCATGCTGTCGCACACACGGATGATGTGGCGGCCAACCGGCTGGCGGAAGATCTGGCTGTAGAAGGTGGCTACACCTTCGACGTCGCTGGCAGGGATGCCCAGCACTTCGCCGATCGCGTGAATGGCGCCGTCCGGCACCCAGCCACGTTCCTTCTGGACGATCTTCAAGGCTTCGATGGACGCCGCGCGCGGGTCCTCGTAGTGATGCATTTCGTGCTCGATGGCCGAGCGCTCGGTTTCGCTAAGGGCGAAACGGTCTGTCTGGATAAGCGTGCTGTTCATGCTTAGCGGTCCACGTCAGCCATAACGAAGTCGATACTGCCCAGGTACGCAATGAGGTCGGCGACCATGCTGCCTTTGATCACCGAAGGGATCTGCTGCAGGTGCGGGTAGCTCGGGGTGCGGATCCGGGTGCGGTAGCTCATGGTGCCGCCATCGCTCGTCAGGTAGTAACTGTTGATGCCCTTGGTCGCCTCGATCATCTGGAACGACTCGTTGGCCGGCATCACCGGGCCCCACGAGACTTGCAGGAAGTGCGTGATCAAGGTTTCGATGTGCTGCAGGGTGCGCTCTTTCGGCGGCGGCGTGGTCAGCGGGTGGTCCGCCTTGTACGGGCCTTCCGGCATGTTGCGCAGGCACTGGTCGATGATGCGGATACTCTGGCGCATCTCCTCGACACGGACCATGCAGCGATCGTAGGCATCACCGTTGTGGGCCAGCGGTACTTCGAACTCGAAGTTCTCGTAGCCGGAGTACGGGCGTGCTTTACGCAGGTCGAAATCGCAACCGGTGGAACGCAGGCCGGCACCGGTGGTGCCCCATTCCAGCGCTTCCTTGGTGTTGTAGGCGGCAACGCCGACGGTACGGCCCTTGAGGATGCTGTTCTGCAGGGCAGCCTTGGTGTATTCGTCCAGGCGCTTGGGCAGCCACTCGACGAAGTCCTTGACCAGCTTGTCCCAGCCGCGCGGCAGGTCGTGGGCGACGCCACCAATGCGGTACCAGGCCGGGT
Organism: Pseudomonas sp. LFS044; assembly: GCF_047978245.1. Taxonomy (NCBI): domain Bacteria; kingdom Pseudomonadati; phylum Pseudomonadota; class Gammaproteobacteria; order Pseudomonadales; family Pseudomonadaceae; genus Pseudomonas; species Pseudomonas sp. LFS044. Next base: position 93,053 of record NZ_JBFPFX010000018.1, on the reverse strand, counting down.
GCAGGCGGAAACCGGTGATCGCTTCGATCACGGTGTAGGCGCGCTGGCGGTCGGTGAAGGTGAAGAACACCGGGGTCATGGCGCCGACGTCCTGGATATAGGTACCCAGGAACAGCAGGTGGCTGGTGATGCGGAAGAACTCGGCGAGCATGATGCGAATCACGTCGACCTTCTGCGGCACCTTGATGCCTGCCAGCTTTTCCACCGCCAGTACATACGGCAGGTTGTTCATCACACCGCCGAGGTAGTCGATACGGTCGGTGTAGGGGATGAAGCTGTGCCAGGACTGACGCTCGGCCATCTTCTCGGCACCACGGTGGTGGTAGCCGATGTCCGGCACGCAGTCGACGATCTCTTCGCCGTCCAGCTGCAGGACGATACGGAACGCACCGTGGGCGGACGGGTGGTTGGGGCCGAGGTTGAGGAACATGTAGTCCTCGTTGGCGCCCTGACGTTTCATGCCCCAGGCTTCCGGGTTGAAACGCGCCGATTCCTCTTCAAGCTGTTGCTTGGCGAGGGTCAGGCTGTAAGGGTCGAACTCGGTCGCACGGGCCGGGTAGTCCTTGCGCAGCGGGTGACCTTCCCAGGTGGGCGGCATCATGATGCGGCTCAGGTGCGGGTGGCCGGCAAAGTCGATGCCGAACATGTCCCAGACTTCGCGCTCGTACCAGTTGGCGTTTGGCCAGATGCCGGTCACGGTCGGCAGGTTCAGGTCGCCTTCGCTGAGCGACACCTTGATCATCACGTCGCTGTTACGTTCAACCGACAGCAGGTGGTAGAACACGCTGAAGTCGGCGGCGGGCAGGCCGCGGCGCTGGGTGCGCAGGCGTTCGTCGACGCCGTGCAGGTCGTACAGCATGCTGTAGGGCTTGGCGACACCGCGCAGGAAGCTGAGCACCTCTTTGAGCTGGGCGCGTTTGACCCACAGCACAGGCATGCCGGTGCGGGTTTCCTGGGCGACGAATGCTTCGGCGCCAAAACGGTTGTTCAGTTCGACGACCACATCCTGGTCGTCAGCCTTGTAGGGCGGAATGAAAATAGCGTTGTCCGCTGTCATGGTCTCGGTCGCTTTGGGTCAACGTTAAGAATGAAGCCAGGCCGCCGGCTCCAGGGGGAGCGGGCGGCAGGTCGCTGGATCAGACTTCGTCGGGGCTGCGCAGGTTGGTTACTGCAATGCGCTGCTCACGACGCAGGTCTTTCTGGGCTGGCATCTCGGCACGGTAAATACCTTGATCACCAACAACCCAGGAAAGCGGGCGTCGTTCTTGGCCGATCGACTCCTGCAGCAGCATCAAGCCTTGCAGGAAAGCCTCAGGGCGTGGCGGGCAGCCAGGCACATAGACGTCCACGGGGAGGAACTTGTCGACCCCCTGAACGACCGAGTAGATGTCGTACATGCCACCGGAGTTGGCGCACGAGCCCATGGAGATGACCCACTTCGGCTCGAGCATCTGCTCGTAGAGGCGCTGAATGATCGGCGCCATCTTGATGAAGCAGGTACCGGCGATGACCATGAAGTCGGCCTGACGCGGCGAGGCCCGGATGACTTCGGCGCCGAAGCGGGCGATGTCGTGGGGCGCCGTGAAGGCCGTGGTCATTTCCACGTAGCAGCAGGACAGGCCGAAGTTGTACGGCCAGAGGGAGTTCTTGCGACCCCAGTTGACCGCGCCACGCAGCACATCCTCGAGTTTCCCCATGTAGATGTTCTTGTGGACCTGGTCCTCTAGCAGTTGGTCGGTGACGGTTTCCCGTTCACCTACCGGGTACTGCTCGTTAGGCGCATCCGGATCGATTCTGGTGAGATTGTATTGCATTGCCAAAGCCTCATTGTTTCAGCTTCGCTTGCCGCTTGCGGCGACCTTCGGGAGCCCAATCAAGAGCACCGACGCGCCATAGGTAGACAAGACCTGCCAACAGAATTGCTATGAAAACGAGAGCTTCGACGAACCCGGTCCAGCCGCTTTCGCGGACGGACACAGACCATGCAAAGAGAAAGAGGGCTTCGATATCGAAGATCACGAACAGCATCGCGACCAGATAGAATTTGGCGGACAGGCGCAGGCGGGCGCTGCCGACGGGCAGCATGCCGGATTCGAAGGGTTCGTTCTTGGCGCGGCCCCATGCCTTGCTACCGAGCAGGCTGGACAGGCCGAGCATGAAGGCGCACAGGCCGACGACACCCAGAAGGAAGATGGCAAAGCCCCAGTTGTGGGCGATGAGTCCTGCCGAATCGGACATGCTAGAGATCCTTATACAGAGACCCAGCTCTGCAGTCTGAAATAAGTAAAGCGGCGACGTGGTGTCGCAGGTGCAGTGACCAAATGTCGCAGCTGAATCAATCGCGCTGATTTTATGGGTAAACCCGGTGCAAGTAAAATTTCTGTCGCAAATTTATTCGTAGCATTTAGAACAAAAGCCCTTCGTAACTGGCTGAAAGCCTTGAAATTCGGGCATTGCGTGCGGTTTTGTTAATTATGTTTCTTGCGACTGGTAACGAATTACAAGTTCCGTAATGATAATTAATATCATTTGACCTAATGCCATGTAATTTGGCTGTTCTGTGCCTTGTAAAGTTCATCTGGCGATTTGCCCTACTTGCAAATGCGAAAGACTCCTGTTCTAGCAGCTTTCGACGGCCCGTGCACCGCTCTGGGTCAATACTTTATCGGTTGAGCGCTTGTGGGGCGGCGAAGGGAGCGCGGCAGGTGTCGCGTTGATGGCCAGAAAGATGGAGCCCCAAGCATAGTCCGGATTCTGGGTTCTGCCTTTGCATGCCTTGGTGAGGGGTGGGGCGGGTAGGTGCTTGGCGTGAGGGGAGTGGTGCCTGTGAGATCGAGCGCCGCCCGCGCGGCGCATCGCGGCTAAAGCCGCTCCTACATTTGTTGCAACGTGCCATGGCCTGATAGGCCATAGTTGTCAGCCTTGTTGGCTCGACGAGATATTTCGGCTGGTACTGCTGCCGCCTCACCTGTCTTCAGTCATGCGCCAAGGCGAACAACCATGGCCTGACTGGAACGGCGCGTTGCAACAAATGTGGGAGCGGGCTTGCCCCGCGAAGCGCCGCGCGGGCGGCGCTCGATTTCATGAGCGCCGAAGATCTCAAATCTTGAGCTAAAGTGGCGCGCCCCAAAAAAAAGCCCAGGGTCCTCACCAGCCCCGGGCCTTTCTTCAGCCGCTAGCCACTATCAGTGGAACTGCTCTTCCTCGGTCGAACCGGTCAGGGCAGTCACCGACGAAGCGCCACCCTGGATCACGGTGGTCATGTCATCGAAGTAACCCGTGCCCACTTCCTGCTGGTGCGCCACGAAGGTGTAGCCTTTGCTGGCGTCAGCGAATTCCTGCTCTTGCAGCTTCACGTAGGCGGTCATGTCGTTACGGGCGTAGTCGTGCGCCAGGTTGAACATGCCGTGCCACATGTTGTGAATGCCAGCCAGGGTGATGAACTGGTGCTTGTAGCCCATGGCGGACAGTTCGCGCTGGAACTTGGCGATGGTGGCGTCGTCCAGGTTTTTCTTCCAGTTGAAGGAAGGCGAGCAGTTGTACGACAGAATCTGGTCCGGGTACTCCTTCTTGATCGCTTCGGCGAAGCGACGGGCTTCGTCCAGGTCCGGCTTGGCGGTCTCGCACCAGATCAGGTCGGCGTACGGTGCGTAGGCCAGGCCACGGGAGATCGCCTGGTCAAGGCCAGCGCGCACTTTATAGAAGCCCTCACGGGTGCGCTCGCCAATCACGAACGGCTGGTCGTACGGGTCGCAGTCGCTGGTCAGCAGGTCGGCGGCGTTGGCGTCGGTACGGGCCAGGATGATGGTCGGCACGCCCGACACGTCAGCTGCCAGGCGTGCGGCAACCAGCTTCTGTACTGCTTCCTGGGTCGGTACCAGTACCTTGCCACCCATGTGGCCGCATTTTTTCACCGAGGCCAGCTGGTCTTCGAAGTGCACACCGGCGGCGCCCGCTTCGATCATGTTCTTCATCAGTTCGTAGGCGTTCAGTACGCCCCCGAAGCCGGCTTCGGCGTCAGCCACGATGGGGGCGAAGTAGTCGATGTAGCCTTCGTCGCCTGGGTTCTTGCCGGCTTTCCACTGGATCTGGTCGGCGCGGCGGAACGAGTTGTTGATGCGCTTGACCACGGTCGGTACCGAGTCGACCGGGTACAGCGACTGGTCAGGATACATGGACTCGGCCGAGTTGTTGTCGGCGGCAACCTGCCAGCCGGAAAGGTAGATGGCCTGGATACCGGCTTTTACCTGCTGCACTGCCTGGCCGCCGGTCAGGGCACCCATGCAGTTGACGAAATCTTTTTCGGGGCGGAAGGATGGGTGGGCACCTTGGGTGACCAGCTTCCACAGTTTTTCTGCGCCCTGGCGGGCCAGGGTGTGCTCCGGCTGCAGGGAGCCACGCAGGCGAACGACATCAGCGGCGGTGTAGGTACGGGTCACGCCTTTCCAGCGCGGGTTTTCGGCCCAGTCTTTCTCGAGGGCTGCAATTTGCTGTTCGCGTGTCAGTGCCATGGAAATAAACCTCGTCGCATCGATCTTGGGGTAATTGTGCTGATGCTCGGGTACGAATCAGGGACCTGGCGGCTGTCCTGTCCGGAGGAAGGCGGCGGCGAACGCGAAGGCTCGAAGGGGGAAGGAGGTACAGGCCTGGCGCAGGAGTGCTCCGGCAGGTCGGCTCGTGGTTGCCTTGCTGCGGTGCTACGCGATTGCCAGAACTGCGGTGATGCGCTTCCGTCCCTCGGGACAACTTCTTCGTTGCAGTCGCAATCCCGTCGAACCGCCTTGTGGGCCGTATAGACACGAGGCGCCTCCAGGGGTGGGAGGAGCACGCCTCGAAGGCCCTTGCCAGGGCCCCTGATTAGCGGGAGCGAGGCCATCATGCCCTTGGTAAAAAGTGCCTGTCAAATGTTTTGTAGTGCTTTTTTTGGCTTACTACATCTTTGGTCTAATGCGACTCGGCGGTCAGTTTCAAGGCCTTGGGTCGAGGCCTTGAATTGCCTGGGATCAGTCGACAAGGTCGACTTTGACACGCAATGTCATGTTTTCACCCCGTTGCGTGCTGTAGGTGTGGCTTGACGCGCTGCGGTCGGCTTGGCTCTGCTGGTTGAACCCTGCCAGGGTGATCCACTCGCCGAGCTTGCCGGTGATGGTCGTGTCGGTACTTTGCACTTTCACTACATCAGCACGTTCCTGGCTCATTCGGTCGTTATTGGTGCTTATTTGCAGACGAACCGTTTCGCCGCTAAGGCTTGGAGTTACGTAGAAACCCTGGGTCACATTGCGGTATTCGGTGTTGCTCTGGATGCGCCCATAACCATCGGTGCTACTGCTGGTGACCGGGATGCTCTGGCCAACCTGGATCAGCGCCGGCTGGCCCTCGCTGGCCTGAACCTGCTGCAGGCCGCCGTCACGGTTGCTGGTGCCGTAATGGATGACACGCGCGTTGCCGCGGTTGTCCTGGTAATTGCTGTCGTTGTTGTCGACGCTGATCAGCAGGCGCTTGGGGGCGGTGTCCAGTTGCTGCAGCAGGGCGCGAAGGTCGTCGATGCGCTCGGGGCTGGCATTGACGATCAGTTTGTTCTCGAAAGCGTTGACGCTGCCGTCCTTGCCGATGAAGGATTGCGCGGCAGGCAGCAGTTCGACGCTGCTGCGGTGCTGCAGGGGCAGCACTTCGGTAGCCGCCTGGGCGGTCAGGCTTGCAGCCAGCAGCAGTGAGGCGCAAAGGGGGCGTAGCGGCATGTCCATGATCTCCGCAGGTAGAATTTGCCATGATGTCAAAAGGGTTCAGCTTGCACTGGATGCACATCAAGGGCAGCTTTTTTATCCTGGCATTATCCGGCTAGCGACAAATTATAGTCAGCATGATGGTTGCGGATAATCGCAGGCCCGTTCCCGCAGCGCCGCGCACTCGATGGTGCTCGACATAGCCACGGGTGATTACCTCAAGCGGTGGCTGCTGTCAGACAAATTCCGTAACATCGCGCCCCTCGATTGTTGCCGTCCCTGTAGGATCTTGATGAAACCCGCTCGCCTTCGCGCCGACCTGCTTGCCGGCCTGACCACGTCCTTCGCCCTGGTGCCCGAGTGCATCGCCTTCGCCCTCGTGGCCCACCTCAATCCGCTGATGGGCCTGTATGGCGCCTTCATCATTTGTACCCTGACCGCGCTGTTCGGCGGCCGCCCGGGCATGATTTCCGGTGTCGCCGGTTCGATGGCCGTGGTGATCGTCGCGCTGGTGGTGCAGCACGGTGCGCAATACCTGCTGGCCACGGTGCTGCTGGGTGGCGGGGTGATGATCCTGTTCGGGCTGCTGCGCCTGGGCAAGCTGGTACGCCTGGTGCCTTACCCGGTGATGCTTGGCTTCGTCAACGGCCTGGCGATCGTCATCGCCCTGGCTCAGCTGGAGCACTTCAAACAGGGCGAGCACTGGCTCAGCGGCTCGCCGCTTTACCTCATGATCGGCCTGGTGGCGCTGACCATGCTGGTGGTCTACGTACTGCCGAAGCTCACCCGCGCCGTACCGCCTGCGCTGGTGGCGATCCTTGGCGTTGGCTTGCTGGTATACCTGCTCGACCTGCCGACCCGCACCCTCGGCGACATGGCGCACATCGCCGGTGGCCTGCCGGCGCTGGCCCTGCCGGATGTGCCTTGGAACCTGGAAACCCTGAAAATCATCGCCCCCTATGCGCTGCTGATGGCCATGGTCGGGTTGCTGGAAACCCTGCTGACGCTCAACCTCACCGACGAAATCACCGAGAGCCGCGGTTACCCGGACCGTGAGTGCGTGGCCCTGGGCGCGGCCAATATGGTCTCGGGCCTGTGCGGCGGCATGGGTGGGTGCGCGATGATCGGCCAGACCGTGATCAACCTCAGTTCCAACGGTCGAGGCCGGCTCTCGGGTGTGGTGGCGGGGGTGATGATCCTGTTGTTCGTGCTGTTCCTGTCGCCGCTGATCGAGCGTATACCACTGGCGGCGTTGGTCGGGGTGATGTTCGTGGTCGCCCAGCAGACGTTTGCCTGGGCGTCCCTGCGGGTGCTGCACAAGGTGCCTGTGAGCGATGTACTGGCGATCATTGCGGTCACGCTGGTTACGGTATTTACCGACCTGGCCACGGCTGTGCTGTTCGGTATCGTCATCGCGGCGGTGAACTTTGCCTGGCAGCACGCGCGCGAGCTGTATGCCGACAGCCACGAGGATGGCGAAGGGGTCAAGCATTACCAGGTGCATGGCACGTTGTTCTTTGCGTCGGTCACACCGTTTCTCAACCAGTTCGATGCGGCAGGCGACCCGGCCAAGGTGACGCTGGACTGCAGGCACTTGAGCTTTGTCGATTACTCGGCAATTGCGGCTCTCAAGACCTTGCGCGAGCGCTATGCCAAGGCCGGCAAGCAGTTGCGGGTGGTGCACCTTTCCGAGCGCTGCAAGAAGCTGTTGAAGCGGGCGGGCGAGCAACACTGAATTTTTTTGCGGTCTGCAATGGCCCTATCGCCGGCAAGCCGGCTCCTACAGGTACAGCGCATGTTTCGAGGCATGCGCGTTAGCTGTGGGAGCCGGCTTGCCGGCGATCTAGGGCGCAGCCCTCGCTTGATCACTCCCCGCGGTTTTTCTTCACGATCCCATCGGCAATGCTCGCCGGCGCCTCGGCGTACCGGGTGAATTCCATGGTGTAGCTGGCGCGGCCCTGGGTCATGGAGCGCATTGAGGTGGCATAGCCGAACATCTCCCCCAGCGGCACTTCGGCGCGGATCACCTTGCCGGCAGGCGTCTCGTCACCATCCTGGATCATCCCGCGGCGGCGGCTCAGGTCGCCCATGATGTCGCCCTGGTACTCCTCGGGCGTGACCACCTCGACTTTCATCACCGGTTCCAGCAGCACGGCCCCCCCTTTCTGCGACAGCTGTTTGGTGGCCATTGAAGCGGCGATCTTGTAGGCCATTTCGTTGGAGTCGACGTCGTGGTAGGAGCCGTCGAACACCGCTGCCTTCAGGCTAATCAACGGGTAGCCGGCGAGCACGCCGTTCTTCATCTGCTCCTCGATGCCTTTCTGGATCGCCGGGATGTACTCGCGCGGCACCACGCCGCCGACAATTTCATTGATGAACTCCAGGCCTTCCTTGCCCTCATCGCCAGGTGCGAAGCGGATCCAGCAGTGGCCGTACTGGCCGCGCCCGCCGGATTGGCGAACGAAACGGCCTTCGATTTCGCAGGTGTTGCGGATCTTTTCGCGGTAGGCCACCTGCGGCTTGCCAATGTTGGCCTCGACGTTGAACTCACGGCGCATGCGGTCGACGATGATGTCCAGGTGCAGCTCGCCCATGCCGGAGATGATGGTCTGGCCGGTTTCCTCGTCGGTGCGCACGCGGAACGATGGGTCTTCCTGGGCCAGCTTGCCCAGGGCGATGCCCATTTTCTCCTGGTCGGCTTTGGTTTTCGGCTCGACGGCTACGGAGATCACCGGGTCGGGGAAGTCCATGCGCTCGAGGATGATCGGCTTGTCGATGTCGCACAACGTGTCGCCGGTGGTGACATCCTTCATGCCGATCAGTGCGGCGATGTCGCCGGCACACACGTCCTTGATCTCAGCGCGCTGGTTGGCGTGCATCTGCACCATGCGGCCGATGCGTTCCTTCTTGCCCTTGACCGAGTTGAGCACGGCATTGCCGGAACTGAGCACGCCGGAGTACACCCGGGCAAAGGTCAGGGTGCCGACGAACGGGTCGGTGGCAATCTTGAAAGCCAGGGCCGAGAAGGGCTCTTTGTCGTCGGCGTGGCGCTCCAGGTGCTTTTCTTCGTCGTCCGGGTGGGTGCCCTTGATAGCCGGGATTTCCGACGGCGCGGGCAGGTAGTCAATGACCGCGTCGAGCATCAGCGGTACGCCCTTGTTCTTGAACGACGAGCCGAGGATGGTCGGCACTATCTCGTTGGCGATGGTGCGCTGGCGCAGGGCGGCCTTGATTTCGTCGATGCTCAGCTCCTCGCCATCGAGAAACTTCATGGTCAGCTCATCATTGGCCTCGGCTGCAGCTTCGATCATGTGCGCGCGCCATTCATCGGCCAGCGCCTGGAGTTCGGCGGGGATCTCTTCTTCACGGTAACTGGTGCCGTTGTCGGCATCGTTCCAGTAGATGGCCTTCATCTTCACCAGGTCGATCTGGCCAATGAAGTTTTCTTCGCTGCCGATGGCCAGCTGGATGGGTACCGGGTGATGCCCCAGGCGCTTGTCGATCTGTTTGACCACGCGCAGGAAGTCGGCGCCCTGGCGGTCCATCTTGTTGATGTAGGCCAGGCGCGGCACGTGGTATTTGTTGGCCTGGCGCCACACCGTCTCGGATTGCGGCTCGACCCCGTCGGCGCCGCTGAACACCACCACCGCGCCATCGAGCACGCGCAAGGAGCGCTCCACTTCGATGGTGAAGTCGACGTGGCCGGGGGTGTCGATGATGTTGAAGCGGTACTTGTCGGCAAATTGCTTGGTGGAGCCTTGCCAGAAGGCCGTGGTGGCCGCCGAGGTGATGGTGATGCCGCGCTCCTGCTCCTGGGCCATCCAGTCCATGGTCGCGGCACCGTCGTGCACTTCGCCCATTTTGTGGTTGACGCCGGTATAGAACAGGATGCGCTCGGTGGTCGTGGTCTTGCCGGCGTCCACGTGGGCGACGATACCAATGTTGCGGTACAGCTCGATGGGCGTTGTGCGGGCCATGACGGACTACCTGCGGCTGTGCGGATTCTCCCACGGTAGCAGAGCGGGAGAATCCTGCTTTACCGCCGAGCCGTCAGTCGGCCTGGGCTTGCAGCAACCACTGGCCGTCCACTTCGCGGGCCAGGCCGCTGGCCGGCAGCAGGGCCAGCAGGCGCTCGTGAAGGGTGGCATCGGTGAAGGTCTTGAGTGTGCTCAGGTCCAGCGCACCCATCAGGTTCAGGTCGGCTTTGGTGTAGGACAACCAGGCCTTTTTCAGCACCTGGGCGACATCGCTGCCGGCAGTGCTGGCGAAGCGGCGGTGCCATTGGCGCCCTTCGAACGTGAAGTTGTGCGCATGACTATAGGCACTCTGGTCGCTGCCTTCGGTGCAGCGGTGGCAACGGCACGGGCCTTCGCCGAAGGCATTGCGCAGGTAGCTGTTGAAGTCCACGACGGGCTTGAGGGTCAGGCGTTTATCGACCTCGAACAGGTCGGCGATCAGGGGTTCTTCGGCGCTCACTCGGTGTCCTCGTGTGGTGTGGCGTGCATCGGCGGGCACCCTAACAGATCGGGGCGGGGGAGGCCATGTGTTGTGGCGTGCCGCCCATAAGGCCAATAGAGACAAGTGCTGGCCGCTGCCGTACTCTACGCGCCCGCAGAACAAACCCTTCAACACCGAGGTAACCCGCTTGAGCAACAAGTACCCGTACACCGCCACCGTGACCATCAGCGCCGAAGACCGAGGCGGTGACACCGAGGCCTCGGAAAACCCCAAGATGCGCGTGGGCCTGGAAGCGGTGACCGAAACCCTGAAGAAGGTGCATTTCGTCGGTACGCTCGCGGCCCCCGAGAAATCGGCCACGCACATTTGCGTGACCCTGGAGAACGGCCTGACCTACTACGGCCCGATCGTCAACGGCCACGCCGAACTCGAAGGCGGCTGGATCGCCTTCGAGTCGGACATGCTCACCCCTGAGGAACTGGGCCTGTAAGCCTCAGTTCAACTCGGCCAGGCACTGCTCGAAGATATCCAACCCTTCTTCGAGCACCTCGGCCTCGATGGTCAGCGGTGCGAGCAGGCGGATGATGTGCCGCGCCTTGCCGCTGGGCATCAACAGCAAACCTTTGCCCCGCGCCGCGTCCATGACCTTGGCCAGGCGAGCTGGCGCCGGGCTGCCATCGGCATTGACGAACTCGACCCCGCGCATCGCACCCACGCCGGTCAGGCGGCCGATGAACGGGTATTGGCCTTGCCAGCGTTCAACACGGCTGATGATCGCCTGCTCCTGGCGTTCGCCCCAGGTGGCGACGTTTTCATCGGTCATCTGCGCCAGGCTCGCCAACGCTGCTGCACAGGCGATCGGGTTGCCCGAATAGGTGCCACCCAGGCCGCCCTTGGGCAGCGCCGCCATCAGTGCCTTGCGCCCGACCACTGCACCCAGCGGCATGCCGCCGGCAATACTTTTTGCCAGCAGCAGCAGGTCCGGCTCGATGCCCAGCCGTGGGAAGGCGAAACGCTGGCCCGTGCGGCCGAAGCCGGACTGGATTTCATCGATGATGATCAGGATCCCACGCTCGTCGCAGAAGCGGCGCAGGGCCTGGGCGAAGGCTGGGTCGAGGGCGAGGAAGCCGCCTTCGCCCTGCACGGGTTCCAAAATGAACGCCGCCACGTCCTCGACTGCCAGCTCGACGCTGAACAGGCGGTCCATGGCCTTGAGCGCCTGTTCGCAGGTCACGCCGGTATCGGCGCTGGGGTAGGGCAGGTGGTACACAGGCCCCGGCAGTTCACCCACCCGTTGCTTGTACGGGGCGACCTTGCCGTTCAGGTTCAGGGTTGCCAGGGTGCGGCCATGGAAGCCACCGTCGAAGGCGATGATCGCCCGTTTGCCAGTGGCGCCGCGGGCAACTTTCAGCGCGTTTTCCGCCGCTTCCGCACCGCTGTTGGTGAGCATGCCGGCCAGCGGGTAGCTGACCGGGACGAACTCGCTCAAGCGTTCCATCAGTTCCAGGTATGGGCCATGGGGCGCGGCGTTGAACGCGTAGTGGGTCAGGCGGGTGGCTTGAGCCTGGATCGCCTCGACCACGGCCGGGTTGCAGTGGCCCAGGTTGAGCACACCGATACCGCCGACAAAGTCGATATAACGTTTGCCATCGGTATCCCAAACTTCGGCATTACGGCCATGGGAAAGTGTAATCGGGTGAACGACGGCAATGGATTGGCTGATACTTTCCAGATTCATGGGCACGCGGACCTTGTTCGAGTTTCTTAATATCGAAGCGCGCCGACATGTTATTCCGCAAACGAATTATTCGATTGCGATCATTCCCTCGATTCGTGAACTTGGTCAATCCCCCTCCGCCACCCGCTCGCGGATCCACTGCACGAAGGCCCTGATCTTCGGCACTTCGGCCGCGTGCTCGGCATGGGCGATGAAGTGCCGCCCGTTGCTAGCCACCGGGTGGTCCCAGGCCACCACCAGCTTGCCTTCGCTCAACTCCTCGGCCACCAGGTAGCGCGGAATCAAGGCGATACCGCAACCGGCGATGGCTGCGCGAATACACAGGTAAAACGTGTCGAACCGCGGGCCGTGGTAGCTGTTCTGGCTGTGCAGCCCCAGGCCCAGAAACCATTCGTGCCAGGCCTCCGGCCGCGACGCGCACTGCAGCAGGCGGTGCTCGGTAAGCGCCCCGGCACTGCCGAAGCTGTGCTTGGCCAGCAGCTGCGGGGCGCACACCGGCACCACCTCCTCACTGAACAGCTCGATGCAGGTTGCCCCAGGCCAGGTGCCCTGGCCGAAAAAGAAGGCGATGTCGGCCTTGGCCTGCACCAGGTCGAAGGGCTCCAGCTCGTTGCGGATGTCCAGGTGAATGCGCGGGTAGCGGTCGCCAAAGCCCTTGAGCCTGGGTACCAGCCAGCGGGCACCGAAGGTCGGCTGAGTGGCAATGCGCAGCACTTCGGTCTCGTCGCCGTAGCTGAGGATGTAGCGGCTGGAGATGTCGATCTGAGTGAGGATCTTGTTTACCTCGGTGAGGTACAGCGCGCCGGCCGGGGTCAGGTGCAGGCGCCGGCGAATGCGCTGGAACAGCGAGTGCGAGAGCATTTCCTCAAGTTGCGCGACCTGCTTGCTGACGGCGCTCTGGGTCAGGTGCAGCTCTTGGGCGGCACGGGTGAAGCTCAGGTGCCGGGCGGCGGCTTCGAAGCACTGCAGGGCGGTGGTCGAGGGCATCAGGCGTTTGGACATGGCAGGCGCGTACCGAGCAAAAAAGGAAGAAGTTCATTCCATATCGGAATCATGTGCTTCGAAAAGGTCGTTTGTTGACCTCGCCCTATAGATTAATACTGACCTGAGTCAACGATTACAACCGGTACTGCGAAGAGGAGGCAAGTGCACCGCCGGGGACTTCACAACAAGAAAAAAGAGCAATACGACCTACCAGAATTCTGCTCCAACTTTCAGCCGTCCGCGCGGCGGCCGACCCATTCGAGGGTTCTCCATGGCTTCGCTAGAAAACAACAAACAGCGTTCCCTGCAGCACGGCCTGACGTCCCGTCAGGTGTCCATGATCTCCATCGCCGGCATCATCGGCGCCGGCCTGTTCATCGGTTCCTCCAACGCCATTGCCACGGCCGGCCCGGCCATTCTCATCTCCTATGCCATGACCGGCCTGCTGGTGCTGCTGGTGATGCGCATGCTCGGCGAAATGGCCATCGCCAACCCCAACAGCGGTTCGTTCTCGACTTACGCCTCCGAGGCCATCGGCCCTTGGGCCGGCTTCACCATCGGCTGGCTGTACTGGTGGTTCTGGGTGCTGATCATTCCGGTCGAAGCCATTGCCGGTGCCGACATCCTGCACGCGTATTTCCCGGGCGTACCGTCCTGGCTGTTCGCCTTTCTGATCATGCTGTTGCTGTCGTGCACCAACCTGATCAGCGTGAAGAACTTCGGTGCGTTCGAGTACTGGTTTGCCCTGGTCAAGGTCATCGCGATCGTCGCCTTCATCGCGGTCTGCAGCCTGGCCGTGTTCGGCTTCTGGCCGCTGGCCGAGGTTTCCGGGGTCAGCCGGCTGTGGGATAACGGCGGCTTCATGCCCAATGGTTTCGGCACGGTGCTGGGCGGTGTGCTGATCACCATTTTCTCGTTCTTCGGCGCCGAAATCGTCACCATCGCCGCTGATGAGACGGCCAACCCGAAAGACAAGATCCGCCGTGCTACCAACCTGGTGGTGTACCGCATTGCGATCTTCTACCTGGCGTCGATCTTCCTGGTGGTATCGCTGGTAGCCTGGAACGACCCAGGGCTGAAGGCGGTGGGTTCGTTCCAGCGTGTGCTGGAGGTGCTCAACGTGCCCGGCGCCAAGCTGCTGGTCGACCTGGTGGTGCTGGTAGCGGTCACCAGTTGCATGAACTCCGGCCTCTATACCGCCTCGCGCATGCTGTATTCGCTGGGCGCGCGTGGCCAGGCGCTGAGCATGACCAAACGCATTTCCGGCGCCGGTGTGCCCACCGTGGCAGTCATTCTCTCGACCCTGGCAGGCTTTGCGGGTTGCTTCGTCAACTACGTGTTCCCCGGCAAGGTGTTCGGCTTCCTGCTGTCGACCACCGGCGCAATCGCCTTGCTGGTGTACCTGGTGATCGCGGTATCGCAGCTGCGCATGCGTGCCCGTGCCGATCGCGAAGGGCGGCCGCTGGAGCTGAAGATGTGGCTGTTCCCCTGGCTGACCTGGCTGGTGATCGGCACCATCGTGATGGTCCTGGGCTATATGCTGTTCAGCGATGCCTACCGTTATGAAACGCTGATGACGGCCGGCGTGACCTTGTTCATCCTGCTGGTTTCGTTCACCCAGCGGCGCGGCAGGGTGGTTGCGCAGACGGCGTGAACCACGAGGGGCGCCTGGCGCCCCTTTGTCATTGGCGCTGACAAGAAGCGGCGCTACCATCACAGCTTGCATTCCTTCCCATTCCAACAAGCACAGGAAGCGTATGAACGAACAAGCTCTGTCTCTGCAGGCCTTGGCCGCACCTGATGGTATTTGTTACGGCTGCGGTTGTGCCCACCCTAGCGGGCTACATGTGCAAAGCCATTGGGACGCCGATGGTATTCACCTGCTGTGCCGGCACACGCCTGATGGCACGTTCACCGGCTGGCCCGGCCTGGTTTACGGCGGGCTGCTGGCGATGCTGGTCGACTGCCACTCCAACTGGACTGCCATGGCCTATCACTACCGGGCCGAAGGTCGCGAAGCAGGCAGCCTGCCGCGCATTGATTGCGTCACTGGCAGCCTTGGCCTGAATTACCTCAAGCCCACCCCCATGGGCGTCGAGCTTCTGCTCAAGGCGCGAGTGGAAGGCGAAGTCGGGCGCAAGACACGGGTGGTGTGCGAAGTATGGGCGGGGGATGTGCTGACTGTCAGCGCCGATTCCGTATTCGTTCGTGTGGACACCGAGAAGCTCAAGCTCAAGGCGCATGGCCAACCGGGCTGATGAAGGCAGGTGATGGTCAGCCGCCGGGGATGTCCACTACAGTGACAGTTCCATCCATCCGGCACAGGTTGACCATGACCGATCTCAGCGCATTCCCCGTCACCCGCAAATGGCCCGCGCAACACCCCGAGCGCCTTCAGCTCTACTCGCTGCCCACGCCCAACGGCGTCAAGGTTTCGATCATGCTGGAGGAGATCGGCCTGCCCTACGAGCCGCACAAGGTCAGCTTCGACAACGATGACCAGATGAGCCCCGAGTTCATCTCGCTCAGCGCCAACAACAAGATCCCGGCGATCCTCGACCCCGATGGCCCGGGTGGCAAACCGCTGCCGTTGTTCGAGTCCGGCGCGATCCTGCAATACCTGGCGGAAAAGACCGGGCAACTGCTAAGCCAGGACCCGGCTACCCGCTACCAGACCCTTCAGTGGCTGATGTTCCAGATGGGCGGCATCGGGCCGATGTTCGGCCAGGTGGGCTTCTTCCACTTCTTTGCTGGCAAGGAATACGAAGACAAGCGCCCGCGGGATCGCTACGTCAACGAATCGAAGCGCCTGCTTGGCGTGCTCGACCGGCATCTGCAAGGCCGGCAGTGGGTGGTCGACGAGTACAGCATTGCCGACATTGCCATCTTCCCTTGGGTGCGCAACCTGGTCGAACGCTACAACGCCCGTGAGCTGGTGGGGTTCGATGAGTTCAAGGAAGTGCAGCGCGTGCTGGCCACATTCCTGGAGCGGCCGGCCGTTCAGCGTGGCCTGAAAATCCCGGGCTGAGGCTCGCAGGTCGGGCCCTATCGCCGGCAAGCCGGCTCCTGCAGGTCCAGCGCAGCCCTCGAATACTGCGTCACACCAGTGGGGCCGGCTTGCCGGCGATAGGGGCTGACCTGATCAGAAAATCTGGTTCAGAAGCCAGTACAGGCTACCCGCCAGCAGCATCGCCGCCGGCAAGGTCAGCACCCACGCCATCAGCAAGTTGATCAACGTACGCGTCTGCACCCCCGAACCGTTGGCAACCATGGTCCCGGCCACCCCTGAGCTCAGCACATGGGTGGTCGACACCGGCAGCCCGAACATGTCTGCTGCACCAATGGTGCACATCGCAACCACTTCAGCCGACGCACCCTGGGCATAGCTCAGGTGGGTCTTGCCGATCTTCTCGCCCACCGTCACCACGATGCGCCGCCAGCCGACCATGGTCCCCAGGCCCAGGGCAATCGCCACAGCCACCTTGACCCATAGCGGAATGTAGCGCGTGGCGTCGTCCAGCTGGGTCTTGAACAGCTGCACATGGCTGCGGGTGTCAGCGTCGAACGCCACCAGCTGGTGCTTCTCGATCAGGCGAATGGCTTCGCTGGTCAGGTACATGTCGTTGCGCACGTTGGCCATGGCTTCGGCCGGTACGCGCTTGAGCGAGCCATAGCCCTTGACCTCTTCACCGATCATGCCGGTGAGCGCTGCAAGGGCTGGCACCAGTTGTGGGTTGGCCTTGGGCTCGGTGATAAACAGGGTAAGCACCTGGCGAGGGTCTGCCGGTAATGGTTGCGGGTCGCTGCGTACCAGTGCCTGGCGGGTGACCTCGGCCACGGCAGAGAACTGCAGCGCCTGCTCACTGGGCATGGTCTTGTTCAACGCGTAGGCCATGGGCAGCGTACCGACCAGGATCAGCATGATCAGGCCCATGCCTTTCTGCCCATCGTTGGAACCATGGGCGAACGACACGCCGGTGCAGGTCAGGATCAGCACGGCACGGATCCACCACGGCGGGGGTGTCTGGCCTTGCGGTGCCTGGTACAGCTCTTTGCGTTTGACCAGTGCACGCAGGGCGAGCAGCAGCAAGGCTGCACAGGCAAAGCCGATCAGCGGCGAGAACAGCAGGGCGTAGCCGACCTTGCTGGCCTGGCCCCAGTCCACCCCGCTGGTACCGTCACGCCCATGCATCAGTGCATTGGCCACGCCAACCCCGATGATCGAGCCGATCAGGGTGTGTGAGGAAGACGCTGGCAAGCCCAGCCACCAGGTGCCCAGGTTCCAGATGATTGCAGCAAGCAGCAGGGCAAAAACCATGGCAAAGCCGGCCGTGGAGCCCACTTGCAGGATCAGCTCCACCGGCAGCAAGGCAATGATGCCGAACGCCACCGCGCCACTGGAAAACAACACCCCCAGAAAATTGCACAGCCCGGACCAGACCACGGCCACCGGTGCTGGCAACGAGTGGGTGTAGATCACCGTGGCCACGGCGTTGGCGGTATCGTGGAAGCCATTGACGAACTCGAAGCCCAAGGCAATCAGCAAGGCCAGGCCCAGCAGCAGAAACGGCGTGACTGTGGTGATCACGGTGCCGCTGGCGCTGACATCCTGCTTCAGGCTCCAGGCGGTGTAGGCGATGCCGGCCATGAGCAGGCTGAAGAACAGAAAGAGGGTGGCACGCCCGGGTTTGTGTGAGAGCTGCGGGCGGGCATCGCGTTGGGCCAGTTGCGGCTGGCTGGCCAGTGACGGGGTTGCCATGGGGGCTCCGATTGGCGTCGGGCGAAGGTGCCGAAGGCTGTCAGCATAGAAACAAATCGTTACTGGGACGTGACCTCGGTCAATGGATTACCTAGGCTCAAGACGAGTGGTAAAGGCAGGAGCAACCGATGATTCGCTGCAAGCGTGTCTACGACGCGGTCGACCAGTGCGATGGCCAGCGTGTGCTGGTGGACCGCCTGTGGCCGCGCAATAAACGCAAGGAAGATCTGCACGGGCAGTGGTTGCGCGAGGTCGCGCCTTCGAACGCCTTGCGCAAGGCGTTTCACCAGGGCGAGGTGGATTACATCGGCTTCGCCCAACGCTACCAGCAGGAGCTCGCGGCGCATCCCGAGCACTGGTATTCATTATTGGACCTGGCAGCCCAGGGAGACCTCACATTGCTGTATGCCAGCAAGGACATCGAGCACAACAATGCCCAGGTATTGGCCGCCTGGCTTGAAGATGAGCTTGAGCGGCGCGGGCCTGGCAGTTCGCCGGTGTGCTATGCCCATTGATCTCATCCCGGCCACCGACCACCACCGCACCTTCGCCCGTGACCTCACTCGCCGGGCGATGCTGCCGTACTACCGGGAGTTCGACCTGTTGTGGATCGAAGAAGCATTCGATCAGGCCTGGGGCTGGCGCGAGCAGTGGCTGGTGGTCGACGGCGAAAGCGTGCTGGGTTTCTGCAGCCTCAGCCAGGACCGCCAGGCGTTGTTCATTCGTGAGCTGCACCTGTTGCCCGAGCACCGCGGGCACGGTGTCGGCGGCCAGGTATTGGAAGTGCTGGCCACCTGGGCCGCGCAACGGCGCCTGCCGCTGTTGCGCTTGATGGTGTTCAAGAGCAACCCCGCACGGCGGCTGTACCTTCGCCACGGTTTTATGGAAATGGGCGATGACGCGTGTTTTGTGCGCATGCAGCGCCAGACCGGGTGGCCGGGAGTCGCGGCTTGAGGGCGCGATGCTGGCTTGCGACGAAACCCCGCGATGGGCATAGTGACTGTGCAGTCTGCAAGTGCTCACAGGGTCGTGAGCGTTATCCGGTGACGATCAGGAAACAAGGAGAAACGTCATATGAATGGACTCGGTCCGCGTCTTAGGGAAGAGCGTGAACGCCTGGGCATGACCCAGCGGGTATTCGGTGATATCGGCGGCGTCGAACCCAATGCCCAAGGCAAGTACGAAAGTGGTGAGCGCACCCCACGGCTTGATTACCTGGCGGCCCTTGCGGGCAAGGGCGTGGATGCGCTGTATGTGCTCAGCGGTATGCGTACGCCTGCGCCGCTGGAAAGCCTGTCGGCGGAGGAAGCCGGTCTGCTGGGCGCTTTTCGGCGCTTGCCGGTGGCCGATCAGGCTGCTTTGTGGCATTTGCTGGGGCGCCTGGTGGGCGAGGGGGGTAGCCGTGAGGTGTCGCGGCCTCAGCGCTTGGAACGTCAGACGTTTCTGTCGGAAGTTTTACGCTAGGTCCACCTTGAAAAATTTTGTTAAGGTGGCGGGATCCAATCGCCCTGTTGACGAGGTGTCTGCTTGATTAGGGTCCTAGTGGTCGATGACCACGATCTGGTACGAACCGGTATTACACGCATGTTGGCCGACATCGACGGCTTGCAGGTGGTGGGTGAGGCGGATTCGGGCGAGTCGGCGCTCAAACAGGCCCGAGAGCTCAAGCCGGATGTCGTGCTGATGGACGTCAAGATGCCTGGGATCGGCGGCCTGGAGGCCACCCGCAAACTGTTGCGCAGCCACCCCGATACCAAGGTGGTTGCGGTCACCGTGTGCGAAGAAGACCCGTTCCCCACGCGCCTCATGCAGGCCGGTGCGGCCGGTTACCTGACCAAGGGCGCGGGCCTGGACGAAATGGTCCAAGCCATTCGCCTGGCGTTTGCCGGGCAGCGCTATATCAGCCCGCAGATCGCCCAGCAGCTGGCGCTCAAGTCGTTCCAGCCGCAGGGCTCGCCCTTCGACGCGCTGTCGGAGCGGGAAATCCAGATTGCCCTGATGATTGTCGGTTGCCAGAAAGTGCAGATCATCTCCGACAAGTTGTGCCTGTCTCCCAAGACCGTCAATACTTACCGGTATCGGATCTTCGAAAAACTCTCGGTCACCAGCGACGTCGAACTGACCTTGCTGGCCGTTCGCCACGGTATGGTCGACGCAAGCCTGTAAAACCTCATGTCTCAAATCTTTGATGCCAGCGCATTCCTGGCGACCTGCAGCGGTCGCCCGGGCGTTTACCGGATGTTCGACGCCGAGGCTCGGCTGCTCTATGTGGGCAAGGCCAAGAACCTCAAGAAGCGTCTGGCCAGCTATTTTCGCAAGGCCGGCCTGGCGCCGAAAACCGCCGCGCTGGTGGCGCGTATCGCCCAGGTCGAAACCACCATCACGGCTAACGAAACCGAAGCGCTACTGCTTGAGCAGAACCTCATCAAAGAGTGGCGGCCGCCGTACAACATTCTGTTGCGCGACGACAAATCCTACCCGTATGTATTCCTGTCTGACGGCCAATTCCCACGTTTGGGCATTCACCGCGGTGCAAAAAAAGCCAAGGGCCGATACTTTGGGCCATACCCCAGCGCCGGCGCCATCCGCGAGAGCCTCAGCCTTCTGCAGAAGGCCTTCTCGGTGCGCCAGTGCGAGGACAGCTATTACGCCAACCGCACCCGGCCCTGCCTGCAGTACCAGATCAAACGCTGCAAGGGGCCGTGCGTCGACCTGGTCGCCGCCGAAGAGTACGCCGAGGACGTGCGCCACTCGGTGATGTTCCTCGAAGGCCGCAGCCAGCAGCTGGGCAACGAGCTCAACGCCGAGATGGAAAAGGCCGCCATGGCCTTGAACTTCGAGAAAGCGGCCGAACTGCGCGACCAGATCGCCCTGTTGCGCCGGGTGCAGGACCAGCAATACATGGAAGGCGGCTCTGGCGATGTCGATGTGGTTGCCGCCTTCGTCAACCCAGGTGGTGCCTGCGTGCACTTGATCAGCGTGCGCGGCGGGCGCGTGCTGGGTAGCAAGAACTTCTTCCCCCAGGTGGGCATCGAGGAGGAGGTGGCCGAAGTCATGGCGGCCTTCCTGTCCCAGTACTACCTGGGCAACGCCGAGCGGGAATTGCCGGGCGAGTTGATCGTCAACGTGGTGCACGAGGACTTCGCCGCCATCAGCGAGGCGCTGCAGACCCTGCGCGGCCGCGAGCTGACCATCAGCCACCGGGTGCGCGGCACGCGCGCCCGCTGGCAGCAACTGGCGGTCACCAACGCCGAGCAAGCGCTCAATGCCCGACTGGCCAACCGCCAGCACATGGCTGCGCGCTTCGAGGCCCTGGCCGAGGTGCTGGGCCTGGATGAAGTGCCACAGCGTCTTGAATGCTACGACATCAGCCATTCCAGCGGCGAAGCCACGGTGGCCAGTTGCGTGGTGTTCGGCCCGGAAGGCCCGCTGAAGTCCGACTACCGCCGCTTCAACATCGAAGGTGTGACCGCTGGCGACGACTATGCCGCCATGCGCCAGGCCTTGATGCGCCGTTATGGGCGCATCAAGGACGGTGAGGGCAAGTTGCCCGATGTACTGCTGGTGGACGGCGGCAAAGGCCAGTTGAACATGGCCCGCGAAGTGATGCAGGAGCTGGCCTTCACCGACCTGACCCTGCTCGGCGTGGCCAAGGGCGTTACCCGCAAGGCCGGTTTCGAAACCCTGTACCTCAACGATGTGGCCCACGAGTTCACCCTCAAGGGCGACAACCCGGCGCTGCACCTGATCCAGCAGATCCGCGACGAAGCCCACCGTTTTGCCATCACCGGCCACCGCGCCCGCCGTGGCAAGGCCCGGCGCGTGTCCAGCCTGGAAGACGTTGCCGGGGTAGGGCCCAAGCGTCGCCGCGACCTGCTGAAACATTTCGGTGGCCTGCAAGAGCTCAACCGCGCCAGTATCGATGAGATCGCCAAAGCCCCCGGCATCAGTAAAAAGCTTGCCGAGTCGATTTATGCCAGCCTGCATAGCGAGTAGAATGCCGGGCTCAACCCGCAGCCAGTCGTACCGATGAATATTCCAAACCTGCTCACCGTTCTACGCGTCCTGCTCATCCCGATCTTCATCCTGCTGTTCTATGTGCCCTATCACTGGAGCTACATGGCCGCCAGCACGGTGTTCGCCATCGCCGCCGCCACCGACTGGCTGGACGGCTACTTGGCGCGTCGCCTGCAGCAGAGCACGCCGTTCGGTGCCTTCCTCGACCCTGTGGCCGACAAGCTGATGGTCGCCGTGGCGCTGGTGCTGCTGGTGCAGGTACACGCCAACTTCTGGCTGACCCTGCCGGCCGCCGTGATCATTGGCCGTGAAATCGTCGTGTCGGCGTTGCGCGAATGGATGGCCGAGCTGGGGGCGAGGGCGCACGTCGCGGTGTCCAACCTGGGCAAATGGAAAACCGCAGCGCAGATGCTGGCGCTGGTGATCCTGCTGGCCAACCCACCGGCGGTGACGTTCTGGGTCATTCTCGGTTACGGCCTGCTGCTGGTGGCTGCCGCGCTGACGCTGTGGTCGATGGTGCACTACCTGCTGGCGGCCTGGCCGCACCTGCGCGAAGGTTCTGAGCAAAAATAAAACTTTTTTGAATCAAGGGGTTGACGCCGTTTTAGATGTTGCTAGAATGGCACCCATCACGACGCGGGAATAGCTCAGTTGGTAGAGCACGACCTTGCCAAGGTCGGGGTCGCGAGTTCGAGTCTCGTTTCCCGCTCCAAATTCGATCCTCAGTGCGTCGCTGGGATCACAATAAAGAGGCCTAAGGCCTCTTTTTTATGCCTGCGATTTGGCAGTCAATTCAATGCATCATGCCCAACTCTGCATCATCCATCAGCGCCTTGGCCAACGCGCTCAGATAATGTGAGGCCCAGATCAACTGGGGGTTATCGTCCATCAGGCCCGCGATGGTCAGGTCCCGCACGCATCCCATCAGTTCCGACGCTTGCTCGCGAGCATCCTGGCATGGGATGCCAGGCTCGATGCAGAACAACGGTCGTGTCTTTTTCTCGCCTTGATAGAACTTGGTCTTGCCGACCGTGGTTTTAATATTGATCTCATCTGTAGGCATTTCTTGATCTCCCTGGAGTCCTGGATCCTGGGCGGGCATCTTCGCGGGTAAGCACCTCACACTACCGCGCCGCTGTCACTGCGGGAGCCGGCTTGCCGGCGATAGCGCCAGCCCAGGCAATACACAATTAACGGCTTAGTGCTGGGTGCGCGGCGCCGCTGGCATCTGCATCTGAATCAAAGCCGACTCAAGCAGCACACGCAGCGATTCAAGCTCATGCATCGTGGCCATCATCAGAACCGACGCGGGCGACTTGGGCTGCATCGAAACAGCCTGCTGCGCCACCATTTGTGCGCACAGAGCGTACTCCGTAGCTTGGATGATGGTGTCTTCGAGGGAGTGGTGGTTGTGGGGTGGATCGGGGACGATCTTAAGCATTACATAGTCCTTCCAAGGTGCGCCCCCTTGTTGCTGTCAAACAGAAGGGTGGCAGCTGTACGTGGGTTGACAGACCGGCGGACTATGCAAAGTTCCGGCGCACGCAAGCGTGCCCGCACGTACAGCCGCCATTGAAGGCAAGCCGTTTGCATAATACCGTCGCGGCCTGTCAAAGCCGATCGCTGAAGACAGCGACCTGCCGAGACTAGAGCGCTGTCAGAGCGACCGCAACGGAAAAAAGGTGGCGGGAGTATCTTTGGGAAACGGACTACAAGGAAGAAGGCAAATCTGATTTTTTACTCGGATTGGGTGTTCTTGTTTCCCAGTACGCAGGCATCATGATCGACCGCTTTCGATCCATGACTACCGTTGGCGAGAGGCAGCAATCGACCCATAGCTGACGCGGGCGGATGAAAAAACCAACGCCTATAGTGGCCCTTGCAGGCGTCCGTCCGTATGATTTCACCGGGCTCAGAGGGCTCGTTTTCACACGGGATATGATTTACAGGGATCGAACAATGGATATCAAATCGGCTAAGCTCGTAGCAGCTCTTGGACTGGCTGTGACCTTGGCAGGTTGCACAGAAGAAAAAATACCTGGGCCAACGGCAGACAACTGCGCTCCTGGGATGTATGAAAAAAACCTGGCTGGTTTGTCAAAAGAATCGAACCGGAACGAGTTCACTGCAAATTGCAAGAGCTTCCTGGCCGCAAAAAAGATGACTGAGTGGAAATTTGAGAAAAGCCCCGAGGGCAAGTATTGAAGCATTAATCACGTCGAAACCAGCCCACTAAAAGAGGAGCCTGATGGCTCCTCTACTTGTTCCTACTGTTGAGTGGCGCTATTCGCTGGCGCGCCTATTCGGACGGCTCCAAATCCTCACACTTGTCGATCAAAGCATCTGTCTTACTGTCATCCGGGAGCTTCTCCCAATACTCAGGCGTGCAATGTTCTTCTGAAACGGAGTAGTCCAGATCGTCGGCGGCGAAGGCGGAACTTGATAGAATTGCGGTAGAGATAAGCAAAAAAGCAGTTAACTTCATGATTTCAATCCTTTGAGGCGGCAGGGCGTTATAGCAGATCTGAGGTGCTTCACAAAGGCCAACTGCTCTCACGCTTCAGACGCGAACGTCCGCAATGGGTCGAAAGCGATCACTCGCGAAGGGCAGCTTCCGACCCAAAGCTGCCGTTGAGCCTAAACACAAGCCATCAATCAGTATCAGCGCCAAGCTCCCGCAGAGTCTGTGTCTCTGCTGTATTAATGCGGTGTGCAGGGCCAGCCACTGTTGCCAATAGCTTCAGCAGCCGGCCCTCTCAATCACGCCTTAGCGTAAGCTGGCTTCACAGTCTGGCGGGTGTTCAGCAAGGTCTCGATGGTACGAGGCGGCTTGCCGACGGTGCGCGGGTACTCTACCAGGTTGACGCCAAGCATTTGCCCGGCCTCGAGTTGAACATCTGCCGCTGGCGCCGACGATGAGCCCGGTGAGGTGGTGCCCTCCAGCACCGCATTCAGGTTGTTGTTCGCTTGCTGATACGAGATGCCTTGGGCCTTGTCGAGGAAGGCTACAAAATTGGCATAGTCCTCGGAATTCGGGTCGAGGATAGATGCCTTTAGCCCGGTAACGTAGTACTCATACTTGAAGTTGAAGGTGATCTTCTCCACTGAACTGCAGGGGGACGTGAACGCCTGCTGAGACGAATCGACGGACAGGTAATAGTACTTGATCTTAGGGAAATAGACCGTAGTATTGCCGGAACTGTCGGTTGGCACCGCTTCATGGCACTGCGCGAGAATGGCGGTCTCGTAGTTGCGTTCGCGGTCATCCCAGCTGGCACGAAGGCTATTGCCGACGCCCTGGATGAATGCTGTCACATCTGCGATTACTGCTTCTGGCACGACTACCGCGTCAAACACAAGTTTCAGAAAGGCAGTGTTGAACTCGGTGATTACCTGCGTCACGGAGTAGGTTTCAGTTGTGACGCGATAGTTAGTCAAACCGCCAGCTTGTGCCAGCAAGAACTGCATGTAGTGCGTCACAGATGCCGACCACTGAGAAGTCGGTGCGATGTCCCCAGGTAATACCTTGCTTGGGTTCGCCTTCAGGAACTGGAACACTTTGATACGCAGCGTGGCGAAGAAGTTGGAAACTTTGTCGCATACCCCGCGGCCGGTGGTGAACTCCGGGTTTGAAGTCACGAACGAGCTGGACAGGTTAACGAACGAGATCAGGCCGTCCGAATCCTGGAAGGCCGACTGGTCATCGTCCGACAGCGCCAGTACGGAGTCCAGCAACTCGTGCGGGTTGGCCAACTGAGCTTGCTCTAGCGTCAACGCTGCGCCCGCATGGGCAGGCGGATAGGCGGTTGGCGCATGACAGATTACCGTGTTTGTGGTCACGCCAGGCACAAGGTACCCGGGAATGCTGCCGTTTGGTATCCAGATGTAGGTACCAATGGGGCGGAATTCGACATGGTTGGGATCGACTGGCTGCACACCAGGAGGCTGAGTGCCAATGACCGGTGTTGAACCGCCCCAGAAGTGTGGCGGGGTGGTCGACACCGGTACCCACCACGCGCCATTTTGCAGGGCCAGAACTTCATAGTGCTCGTGGTATTGGGTCGACCAATTCCAGTTGGCGGTAATGTCTGCATATTGGCCATGGTTGCGTTGCTACACGCGTACGCCAGGCCAGTTGCCAATCCAGGTACCAGGTACGTAGAGGGTACGAGACATGATGAACACTCCTTGTAGATCAATACTTCGTTTTGGGTAAGCCTGCCATTTGGCTCAGTCCATAACCGGGACGTTGCGAGCAGGCAAATGAAGAATCGAACAGCTGGCGTCGCGCCGGCAACGGCACCGATAGCGTATTGACTGTGTGGCTTTTTCAATCAGCAGCGTTGTCAGCCGCAGTGCTCTCAAGGCTTTGTGCAAATGACGGCCAGCAGATCGCCAGCTGGGCCGCGTCGCACAGCTCCAGCTTCCGGTACACATTTTCTCGATGTTTGCGAACCGTCAGGTCGCTGATGCCCAACTCGCGAGCGATTTGCTTGCTGCTCGACCCTCGCGCGACCAGGCGGGCGACTGTGAACTCGCGGCTCGTTAGCCGAGTGGCCAGCGCCAGCGTGCGTAGTCCGATGCCGCAGTCGCCATCTCAGATTTTTCCGCCAGGGCGAGCGCAACTAATTGCGCGGCATTTCGCGCGCCGAACTTGCGCAGCAGGCTTCCCCGGTGTTTACGAACGGTGTGCTCGCCAATGCCAAGCCGCCGGGCGGTCTGTTTGCAGCCCATGGCTTGTAACATGCAGGAGAGTACGTCTAGCTCGCGAGTACTGAGGTTCTGTCCCTGAACGGGTGATTCCTTTTCCTGTTCGATAGCGTGGGCTCCTGCTGGCTGTGGGATCCTTCTTGATTCTACATTTTAGAAATGCCGAACTGCTGTACCGCAGCGTGCGGCACGCTGCTGATGACACTCACTGTGCAGGGCCAGGCAAGCCGGCGAGAGGTGAAGAGCTAGTCCTATAGTATGGACCAAGTTCTGCTTGGCTGTTTGTCCTCCAGGCTATGGATGTCCCAGCTAAGGCTTTGGAGTTTTTTGCCGATAAGGGGTGTAGGCCATTTTGGAGCTTGGTATGAAAAGCGTCTGGGTTTTTGTAGCTGAAATATACGATCACTTTGGGGTTTTTAAATTCTCCTTAGGTGTATTATCCGTTTTTTTTCTGTTTTTTGATATCTGGCAGCTGTTTACCAGCGCTAACGAAATCTTGGCGGTGGTCTCGGTCATGTGCTTGATGATCACTGTTGCAGGGCACATGGGTTTGCTGGGTACTGAAAGCCAGGTCTATTATCTTGTATACCTTGTTCCCTGCTTTCTCCTGGTGTTCGGCTCGATCAAAGGTATTGAGTTGCTGGGACTTCGGTCGGGAGATTTCGAGCTGTCAGCGCTGGCGACTGTAATGTCTGCATTGGTACCTGTCCTGGGTGCGGCTTTTATTGCATCGATCATCGGTGTGAAGCGCGTAATTTTTGATTTGCTCAAGTAGCATCAAGTCACCGTAGAAGAGCTACGCTCCCACAATAGATTGTGTTAGGGCTCAACGGCAGCTTTGGGTCGAAAGCGGCCCATTGTGAATGGCTGTTTTTTCGACCCATGGCGGACACCGCCCCAACACTGTGTAGTCAGTACCGGCCTCATCGCCGGCAAGCCGGCTCCCACAGACATATAACCAGTCTCCGGGCCTGCGCAGTACCTGTGGGAGCCGGGCTTGCCGGCGATGGGCCGCGAAGCGGCCCCGGCCTTCGGATGTCCGCCATGGGCGAAATAGGCCAATGGAGACCGTCCGCTTTCGACCCATAGCTGCCGTTCACGGAGGGCAGCTGACGGCCATAAGCGGTCACTCAGATGTATCTACCAACTTGGAGGCGATGTAGAGTCTAAACACAGCATCACGCACCGATGATCAGACAGCTAGCTTTTGCTGAGATTGGCACCGTACCGAAAAAACTGAGCGTCAAGTTTTTTACAAGCCCAATTGAGGGTAAAATGGCGTACCATCATCAGCAGGAACAGTCAGTGAAACTGACCTGACTGAGCTGACGTAGCACCGTAAATAAGGTGCATTCAAAAACGCAGAATTTATCCTATGAATTCAACTTTCTACCTTCCGCGCAGCCTCTTCAGTAAAGAAAGAATTTACACTGAAGAAGCGTTGCTTGCCGCTTCGAATTACGTTGTTGTCCTAGCAGAACCCGGAGGCGGAAAAACTGAATTTATGGGAAGCCTAGCGCGACAGCTAGGAACCTCAACCGTTACCGCAAATAAGTTCAAACACTTGGGGGCCGATACCGAGAATTCCCCACTCGTGATCGATGCGTTTGATGAGTTGGCCAAACTCGATCAAACGGGCATTCACAGCCTTCTAGCTAACGCCAGAAAAGCTAAGCCAACGCACGTCATTATTTCGAGCCGATCCAGCGAGTGGGGTACTGCTGCCACCAATGCATTCGAAGACTATCTAGGATGCTCACCGCTGGTGGTTTGGCTTTGCGAGTTTGAAGAGGGGGAGCAGCGAGAAATTTTTCATCATCATGTCCGGGGTGAGGAATTTTCAAAGTTCCAAGCAGAAGTAGCTCGATTCGACTTAAGAGCGTTACTCCCTAACCCCCAATTTCTCAAGATGTTTGCAGATGCCTATATTGAAAGCGGCAGACACTTTACAGATAAGCGAAATATATTTTCACAGGCGGTCGAGCGGCTGGCGAAGGAAGCTAACGTCAATGTAGCGCAAACGCTATCCATCAAGCAAAGGGTTGCTCTGTCGTCCGAAGTGTTCGCCAAGCTTTTGCTGTCCGGAGCAGAAGGCATAGGGACGAGCGAGTTAACCGCAGATCGAATCTATCCACTGCTGGCATCACTTTTTGACAAGCACACAGCTGCTGAAGGCATCTTGGCAACTCGGCTTTTCAAACCTGGCGATAGTGCAGATCAGCATCGACCCGTCCACAAGATCGTTGCTGAATACTGTGCGGCAGACTACCTTGCAAAGCGGATCGCTGATCCAGTTGACCCTCTGACATTACATAAATGCCTACCTATCATCGCCCCGAACAATGCAGTTCGAGATGAACTCCGGGGATTACTGGGTTGGCTCGCGGCGCTAGGCAACAGATCCATTCAAGAGACTGCTATTGAGCTTGATCCCTATGCGGTACTTGCGAACGGTGATCCCTCTCAACTTGAGCACTCCTCAAAACGTCTACTTATACAGGGCCTGAAAGACGTCGAAACGAAGGACCCATATTTCCGCCGAGGAGATGCTTGGCGCCGGTTCAGTGCTTCAGGCTTCTTCACCCAAGAGGTTATGACAGAGATTAAACCCCTGCTAGCGAGCGGCAGTGATGGGCATTTGCGTGATTTAATTCTTGAACTGTTGACGGGGTCACCAGCGATTGCGCATCTGACGCAAGAGCTGCGTCAACTAGTGTTCGACTCAAGCGAGAGCGAACACACTCGCTTGTTGGCTAGCAGATGTCTGCTCGACCTGTCCGGCCATGACCATCGCGCCGATTTAGCAGTCCTAGTCTCTGAGGCCAGTCATACTTCTCTGAAAATTGCGGTAACCATCCTAACGACTATCGGCGTAGAAGCTTTAGGTTTAGATTACCTCGCCAGCTTTTTTCGAGTCTGCTCAAGCCTTTATCCCCGTCATCAAGTATCTTACAAGTCCTCACTCAGCACTCGTTACTTCATAAGGCGCTTCGTTGGCGGACTTGATTTAATGTCAATCGAGTGGCTACTTGATGACTTAACCAAAGATCTTGGTTGCACATGCAAGAAAAAACATTATGAATGCGACTGTCGAATTGGAATCAGCAAAATTGTAGGGCTAATGCTGGATCGATATTTTGACCTGGCAATGCCTCCTTTTGCCGCTAAAAAGGTTTGGCATTGGATCGAAAATCTGATTTTTCATGAGCAAAAATCAACAGATCAGAGCAAGTCAGTTCAAGTGCTTCAAAATGATCATGGATTGCGCCGAGAAATTATGGTGCAAGCACTTGGCCCACTTACCAATAGCGAGGATATTTTCGAGACCAAAATACAGAAATTTGATGTTCACGCTCACTCCGGCCTTCGCTTTCAATCCGATGATTACAAATTTATAGTCGACCTGGCATTTGAAATTGATAACCCAGCCCTGTGGGCGAGCTACATCGCAATGCATAGCTTCAATCAAAGCCAGGCACTGCGGGGTCCAAACAAATTGCGACGACACATGCGTGAACAGGCATTGGATAAGCCTTCTTTAATGCGCGAGTGGGCAAAGTTCAACAGAGCAATCTCGCAACTTGCACAATCCCAACAAAAAAGCATGTCTACCCACAGGCGGATAATGAGACGCCGCCACCGGGAACAAAGCGACATCAATAAGTTGAACATCCAATATTTGCGGGACAATCGAGAGCTTATTGAAAGTGGTCGGCATTGGAATTGCCTTGCGCGCTTTGCTGATCTCGTACTTAATGCGCCCGATCAAATTGAGCATGAATTCGGTGATGAAGTGCTCGTTCGTAAAGCTCTCAGAAACTGCCTGGATTTCATTGCTCCCAATGTACCTAATCTGCTCAGGCTTGCACAATTACAGTGTGCATCGCAGGGCGCGCAAACTGAGCCTGTTCTTTTTGCAGCTTGCTTGGAAATCATGCGCAGCGACGGAAACCTAGAAGATGTCGATCTGCCGTTACTGAATGCGCTACGAACTAATCTCGACATGGGCTACGGTGCAGTGTCGGATGAAGAACGTGATGCGCTGAAAGATGAAGTCAACCGATTGATTTTCGCAGGTACGGCAAGTGCCGAAACCTTTCTCCGGCAATATGTCGAGCCCCAGCTCGCACAAAAGGGCTGTCAACACCCCGAAATTTGGTTGTTACGCGGTGATGAGGTCTTCAGCCAACTACGGGCAGCAATCTCAATAGAATGGCTTGACCGATTTTCTGATCTGGCGCTCGGGCCGCTTGATACGCTCTTTGAAATTGCGGCCGAGTTCGGTGATCGCGATGCTCTTCAAAAAATCATCGCAGAACGTTGTTCTGCTTTTATGTCCGCGTGGCCTAGTCCGACCGGCGATGAAGACCTGGAAAATAGGCGCATTTTCTGGTTAGTGCGCGCTTTCTATTTTTTAGAAGACGCGCCTGAAACATATTGGAACTGGCTAAAAACCGAAAAGAATAACTTATTTTGGCTTAGTGAGCGCTCAGGACGATTTAACTATGGCGAGCACTCCCATTGGCCCAAGCTCACATTAAGTAAAGTGGTGGCGGTTCTAGAGGCCTTCATTGACAAGTGGCCAAAGGTAGACCTCCCGAGCCATTGGGGTACGGGAAGCCCCGATGAAGAAAATGCGTACCGCTTTTTGAAAGAAATTGTTTGGTTATTAGATTTAGACGTCTCCGATGACGCCGTCCGTGTCATTGATCGTCTCCTTGCCGATCCGAATTTCGCAGACATGTACAACGATCTTAGGAGCATACGTGCTCGTAAAATCAGTCAGATTGCACTGAGGTCTTTCGAACCGCCAACGCCACAGGAAATCGTCGATCGACTGGATCGCGACATGGTGGTGAATGTTGAGGGTTTGCGCCAAGTCGTCCTCCAAGAGCTTCAAGATTTCCAGAAAGCAATAAATGGTGGTGAATTTAACTCTGCGGATCGCTTTTACGACAATGATAAGCACTTGAACGAAGTGCGAGCTACCGAGATCATTGCTGAACGTCTCAGTCTAATACTCAAGCCTCAAGGCATCACAATTACGACGGAGCACCAGCTAAAAAGTGCTAACCGCAGCGATTTCACTGCGACAAAATTGATTGGCGGTACAAGACGGCTGCTTGTGACTGAGGTAAAGGGTCAGTGGCATAGAGAGTTATATACTGCGGCGGCGGCGCAACTATATGCGCGCTACTCGATCCATCCCGATGCTGAACACCAAGGCATTTATCTTGTGATCTGGTTTGGCCGAGATGTGAACGTCGCAGGAATTAAAAACCGAAATATCCACACCTCTCAGGAACTGAAAAGCAGCATCGAGAAAACGATGCCACCAGAGCTAGCTGGGCTAATCGATGTGTTTGTTCTGGACGTTTCTAAACCCTAAGGAAGGATCGTACCGAATAAGCGCATCAAGCCTAGAAGAGGCCATATATTGCAGTCCGAATCCTTCTAGTTTTGTACGCAGGCGGAATGACCGCTTCTCGCCGACTCCAGCCGATTGTGGAGGGCAGCAATGGGTCGTTAGCGGTCCTTCACATTGTGCCACTCGTGGAAGCCAAGACGTCCGTTTAGAAGCCTCGGTGAGTGCGTGAGCCAAAGTCAGAATCATCTCAATGCATGCTATTGGCCATTAGCATTCCAGCCGTCCGGAGAGGGCATTCCTCCCCAAACCGCCCCCGCGCTGATGATGCCTACGTACCCCTGTGATAACGGGCGCGTAGGCTATTGCCCGGCGTCGACGTTTTCCGCCGAGGTGCTTTCGATGCTCATGCAGGGTAGTTATGGCTGGGCGATGGCCACGGTATCGGCGCATGTGCTGGGGTCGTTGCTGATGACTTTCACAGGCTTTGCACTCGTGTGCTGGCTCGGTTGAGCCGCCACGTCATGTAGCTGTCACGTGCGCTTGCTAGCGTGCGGGTCCCTTCTCCGACACAAGGTGTGCGACACGGTGTACGCCAGCACAACCCGCAACACGTTCATGCTCCGGTCCGACAACATGCGCAGCGACGATTTCGCTGCGCTGTTCACGCAATTGCACGGCAACCTGTATGCCGACATGCCGCCGCTGGGGGAGGCCATCGCCATTGGCGGTGTGTATGGCCGCTTCGAGGGCATGAGCGTGCGGCGCATGCACTACCAGGGCGACTTCACCATCGCCTTGCCCACGCCGCAGGATGAGATCACCTTTGTGCTGCCCACGGCGGGCAAGATCATTTTCGATCACCGTGGCGAGTCGATCGGCGGGGCGCAGGTTGGCCTGGCGGTCGACAAGCTGGACATCCGTTCGGTGCGCTTCGCCGAGGGCCATGCCCAATGCGGGATGTCGATTCGCCGTGGGTTGTTTGCCGAACGGCTTTCGGCGTTGCTGGGCCGGCCACTGGCCGCGCCAGTTCGGTTTGCCCCGGTGGTGGACCTGAATGTGGCGGCGTTCAAAGGCATCCGTGCGTTGCTGGAAATGGCCACGGGCACGGAGTTCGATCAACTCATCAGCAGCGGCCTGCTGATGCCGGTGCGGCTGCAGGAGATGCTGGTCGATGCGGTGCTGGAAACCTGGCCGCACAATTACAGCGAGGCCTTGCGCAGCCCGATGCCTTCGATCGCGCCCAGGCATGTGAAGTTGGCCATGGAATATATCCACGAGCAGCCGCTGAGCCTGCTCACTGGCAGCGACCTGGCGGGGCGGGTGAATGTAAGTTTGCGTGCGCTGCAGGATGGCTTTAAGCGGTTTGCCGGTACTTCGATTGTCGGTTACCAGCGGCAGGTGCGGCTGGAGCAGGCGCGGCGGGTGCTGGCGAGCGGGCGGGGTGGCTCGGTGGCGCAGGTGGCCTTACAGCATGGGTTCAGCAATGCCGGGCGGTTTGCGCAGTATTTTCAGCAGGCGTTTGGCGTGAGCCCTGCGCAGGTCAGGGGGCGCTAGCCCCCACCCTGCATGTGGATCAGGCAAGCGCCATCTTTTCTGTGGTTGAGCACGAACGCAGTCGCTGCAACTGCTCGAAATGATCGGCGATAGCAGCGATCAGTTCGGCATCATCAGACGCGTCCATGCCGGGGTAGGGCTTGCCGTTGTAGTCACCGTCATGGGTCAGCACAGCCTCGAGGCTGTCGCCGTTAGACTGGTACAGCCGTTTCATCAGCTGCGCTTCCTGGTCCTTGCTGTCAGCGCACCGCAGCGCATAGTGCACGGCAAGGGCTGCGCCGAATGTCAGGCTGGGCGTTGCAATGCCATGCTTGCGGGCAAGGTCGATGCTACTGAGGATGCGCTCGTTGCGCTGCAGCTTGCGCAGCGGGTCGCGGCCTACCCGGGTGCAGGGGTCTTTGAACGAGGTTTTGCAGCGCTCCAGAAAGGTTTGCGCAAAACTGCGGATCACGTCTGCCATGTGTGGGTGCTCGGCCGTCAGCGCGGGCGCGACTTCCTGGTTGATCAGGCGCTCGGCCAGCGCACTCACCCGCGCATCGCCCATGCCCTGGCCTACCCAGTCATACCCCAACACGCTGGCGTACCAGGCAATGATGGCGTGCGGGCCGTTCCACAGGCGGTTCTTGATGAGCTGGATCAAGCCGATGTCGGCGACGGTCTTGACTTGGCGCAAGCGCTCCAGCAGGTCACTGCCGCGCTCGACGTACAGGGGCATGTCCGGCTCGCTGTTGAACAGGATCAGGTGCAGCTGGCTCATCACGCTGCTGGACTGGGCGAAGGGCCGGAAGCGGCCGAGCAGCCGGTCGTATTCAGGTAGCGGCGTGGTGGGTTTGCCGGCTTGCGCAGGCTCGTCTTCCAGGCTGTTCTGGAACATCTGCGATTTGATGCGCAGTTGCCGCACCAGTGCGTCATTGCTGATTTTGGAAACAATGCGGCTGACCACGGTCTCGGCAAAATGGGTCTTTTCCAGCACCTGCTGGCTGATGGCGGGTGGGCACAGCAGTTCAAGCTCTGCCTGTACTTGCAGCCGCACGAATGCGGCGCCGCCGATCTTGTTCAGCACGGTCAGAATGGTCAGCGCGCGGCCGCGGCGTTCGAAGCGTTGCAGCAGGCCTTTGGCGATGACCCGGGCCTGTTTGCGAATGGCCTGCTCTGGCAGGCTGAGGCCGATGATTTCTGCCGCGGTGTACATCGCGACCACGGCGTCTTCATCGCCCATGTCGATCATGCGCACATTGTCGATGGCCTGGTCGAACGAGGTGGCGCCGTAGCGCACGCTGTAATTGCCGAACGCGCTGACGGTTTCGCGCAGCATGCGCGAGCGGGTGGCGGCGATGATTTCGCATGGCCGGGTATAGCCGTCCCAGTGGGAGAACACCTGGGTCAGGTAACCGCCGCCGATGGCCCCGAAACCATGGATGCCGACGCGGAACTGGTTCAGTGAGGCGGGAAACGGCTCGTGCAGTGCTGGCGTGCCCAGGTGCGGAACGCACTCGCTCAGGTCGGCGAGGAATTCATGCATGCTGCGGTAGGCTTTGAACGCGCCTGCCTTGACCTCGGGGGCCGGCGGTTTGATGTCTTCGATCAGGATGGCCTGCCCTTCGGCGCGAATGGCCGACAGCAGGCCGTTCTCGGAGTCTTCGAGCATCAGGCACTGGCCCGGCTCGCAGTTGAGCGCACTGGCAGCGCGCAGGAAAATTTCCGGGTGGGGTTTGCCCTGGCCCACTTCGTCGCCACACACGGTGACGTCGAAATACTTGAGCACGTTGGCGTTGATCAGGTACTCCTCGGCAATGGCCCGGCGGCTGGACGTGGCCACCGCCATGGTCAGGCCAGACTTGCGCAGCCGTTCGAGCACTTCCAGCAGGCCGGGCTTGATCGGCACGCCGTGATTGCGCACGTGCTCCAGTTCAAGTTCATCGGCGCGTTGGCGAATTTGCGCATACGGGAAGTCTTCACCGTTGTGCGCCTTGGCCAGTGCCTCGGCTTTTTTGGCGCTCAGGCCCAGCGAGCCGATCAGCGTCTGCTCGCTCAGCGCCTTGCCGAAGATCTCCAGCGAAGCTTGCTTGAGCGTTTTGAAGCGCAAGCGCTCGGTGTCGAACATGGTGCCGTCCATGTCGAAGAGGGCGCTGAAAATACGTTTGCCCTGAAAAAAAATCATGGATGTGTTCCCTGTTTTGACGAATGAACCTTGCCGCTTTGCCAGCGGGCACAAGCGACGACGACGCAAATCTGCAATCAGCTTCGTCAGGTGGGAGGCACACGGTCGACAGGGGGGCGCTCAGGGGTGACGCAGAGGTAGGGCGGGACGGAGCGGGGTTTACACAGGAGGTCTACAAGCTTTGAGGTGCGACGGGCGCGTTGTTTGACTTTGACTTCACGCCCACTGGCTGCAGTTCGGTTTGCAGGCAGTGAGCGCAAGTAGCGATGGATACGTGTGATTCCAAACATTGGGTGATGAGCTTCCTGTTCAGTGACGGGTATTCCTTTTTCAGCCTTGCATGTATTGGCGATCACATGCAAGGCTTCGGTTTTTGCTCAGAAGGCGTAGCTGGCCTTGAGGCTGCCGCTGGCGCCATGGCTGTCGCCGCCGCTCAAGGCCGCCACTTCGGCGCCGACACTCAGGGCGCCGAGGTGGGCCATCAGGTTCACCCCGGCGTTGAACTGGTCGCGGTTGTCGAAGGCCGCGCGCTGCTGAATGTCCAGCCCCAACAGGTGCCCTTCGCTGTCGACCTGGTGGTCGCCCAAGGCATGCTCGTAGCCCACCTCGACCCCCGGCACCAACTGCCAGCTGCCCAGGGTGAGCGGGGTGAAGGAGGCCTTGAGGTTGGCGACTGCGCTGCGACGGGTTTCCTGCAAGTCGTCCACCTGCAGCGCCAGTTCGCTGCCTTTTTCGGTGAAGCCGGCCAGGTCGACGCGGCTCACCCGCACACCCAGGCTAGGCTCCAGCACCACACCTGCGGTGTTCAGGCGATAGCCCAGCGCCAGGCTGACGCCGGCCAGGGTACCGTGGCTGTCACCCTTGGCGGTGCCCAGGCCGCCGCCGAGTTCGCGTTTGCTGGAATAGTCGAGGTAGCCGGCGCTGGCATCGGCGTCGATGAACAGGCCTTGTTCCAGGCCGCCCGGGGCGAAGCGCGCGCCAAGGCTGAGGAAGGCCAGGTCGGTGTCTGCTTCGCCGCCTGCGCCGCCGACGTTGCCGTTGCTGTAGCCGACGCCTGCGTGGGCGCTGAGCTGTTCCGAGAAGCGCTGGGTCATGCCGAACATCAAGCCTTGGCTGTGCTCGTTGCTGCTGGCGGCGTGGGCCGAACCGTCGGTGCCCAGGTAGCCGGCCAGCGCGGTGCTCCACAGCCGCGACTGGCCAACCTTCAGGTCGCTGCCGTCGGCGAAGGGCGAAGCGGCGCGGTCGATCATCGCGCCCTGGCGCAGCAGGTAGCTGGCGGCATCGGCGTGTACCTGGCCACCCACGGTCGCCTCCACGCCGCCCAGGGTGCCGGCGTCGATGGCTGACTGCAGGTAGTAGTTGTAGGCGCTGTAGGTGCCCGACAGGGGCGTGTCCTGCAGTTGCCCCAGCAGTTGCGCGCCAGCGGCAGCGTTGCCCAGCAAGCCCGTTTCGCCCGGCAGTGTGGCGTAGCGCACCATCTTGCCGCGCAGCACGTAGATGGTTTCCTGGCTCAGCCCCAGGCCTTGCTTGAGGTAATTGTCCATGCTGCCGTATTCGGCCGTGACCTCGTCCAGGCCGGCCTGCAGGTAGCTGGCCTCGACACCCAGCAGTGGCGCATACACCTGCGCCATGCTCGCTGGCATGGCGGCCAGGGTCGCGGCCACGCGGGCGGCGGTGTAGTCGTTGGTGGCCAGGTAGTTACTCATGATCGTCGTGTCGTCGACACCGGCAATGCTCAGCAGCACGGCGGCGGTCCAGCCGGTGCGGTCCTTGCCGGCGGTGCAGTGGAACAGTGCGGCGCCGTCGGTACTGGCCAGCTCGTTGAACAGCACCGAAAACTGCCCACGCATGCCGGCATCACTGACGAAGGCGCGGTTGGTTTCCTGCATCATGGCCCGCGCCTGTTCGGCGCTGGTGAACGAGATGTTGGTGATGTTGGCGCCCGAGGTGGTGCTGCCGATGATGTCGATGTTGGTGTAGGAGGCACCGGCGGGCAGGGTGTCGGGCGTAGCGGCGATTTCGCTTGGGGTGCGCAGGTCGTAGACATCGCTGATACCCAGGCCATTGAGCACGGCCAGGTCGGCGGCGGTTGGGGTGAGGGCGTTGGCGCGGTAGAACACCCCGGCACGCATCACGCCATCGTGGCTTGTGGTGTAGGCCGAAGTGGTGCCGGCGATGTCGCGGAAGTTGTCCATGCCGGCCAGGCGCGGGGTGTCGAGCGCATCGGCAGTGTGGGCGGCGCAGACGCCAAGGGTGAGCAGGGACAGGGAGCAGAACAGACGTTGCAACACGGGTAAGAGCCTCGGTTGAGTGCGTGGTTGCGCTACTCTCCGGAGGCAAGATGAAACTGAATGTTACAAATTCAGTCGCGATGCGAAAGCCTGCGTGATCTGTCCGCTGGCTGCGTTTTCTGTCCGGGCCGAGCCGCGTTGCGGCTATTTGAAAAACTGGCTGGGTGTGGTGCCGAACTGGCGCTTGAACATGCTGGCGAAGGCGCTGGGGCTGTCATAGCCCAGCGTGCCGGCCACGTCGATGATGCGCTCGCCCAGGGCGATGCGTTCCAGCGCCTGCATCAGCCGCGCCTGCTGGCGCCACTGGCCGAAGGTCATGCCGGTTTCCTTGCGGAACAGGCGCTGTATGGTCTTCTCGTCGACGCCCAGGTGCAGCCCCCAGTCAGCCACGGTGGACGGGTCGTCCGGGCGTTGCTGCAGGGCAGAACAGATCGCCAGCAAGCGCGGGTCGCTGGGGTGCAGCAGCTTCAGCGGCAGGGTTGGCAGCACGCTGATTTCGTCGAGGATCAGGCGCATGATGCGCGCCTCGCGCGAGTCCTCGGCGAACGGCCCGCGGAAGTTTACCGAGGCCTTGATCAGCTCGCTGAGCAGCGGCGAAATGCTGATCGCCTTGCTCTGGCGCGGCAATTTGGCCGCGGCATCCGGGCGCACGAACACGCTGCGCATCTTCACATCGCCTACGCAGCGAATGGCATGCTCCTGGCCGCACGGCATCCAGATGCCGCGGCTGGTCGGCACGGTCCAGCGCTCGGCCTGCGACTCGACGATCATCAGGCCTTTGATGGCATAGATCAGCTGATGTTTGGCATGTGAGTGCGGTGCGATGTACCAGTCCGGCGGGTAGTCGGTAGCGCGGCTACCGACCTCCCAGGTCCATTCATCCACCTCTACCAGCATGTCCTTCAGTGGCTTGAGCATGGTCCCCTCATGTTGCCGTAATTCAGCGTGGCCATCTTAGCAGCAGGTCTTCGGGCGCGCTTTGGAGCGGGTCGCAGGCAGCAACGCGGTGGCTACACCCAGCAGCGGCAGGAACGAGATCACCTGGTACACCCACTCGATGCCGTGCAGGTCAGCCAGCTCGCCCAAGCCCGCGGCGCCGATGCCGCTGATGCCGAACATCAGCCCGAACATCACGCCCGACACCATGCCCACGCGGCCTGGCACGGCTTCCTGGGCATACACCACCAGCGCGGCAAACGCCGACGACATCACCAGGCCGATGGCCACCGCCAGTACCGCCGTCCAGAACAGGTCGGCGTAGGGCAGGGCAAGGGCGAACGGCGCAACCCCCAGGAAGGAAACCCAGATCACCGCCTTGCGCCCGATGCGGTCGCCCACCGGCCCACCCGCGAAGGTGCCCAATGCCACGGCAGCGAGGAACACGAACAGGTACAGCTGGCTTTGCTGCACGCTAAGGCCGAAGTGCTCGATCAGGTAGAAGGTGAAGTAGTTGGTAAACGAAGCGATGTACACGAACTTGGCAAACATCAGTACGCAAATGACGCTAACTGCGCGCCACATGGCGCCCTTTGAAAGCCCCGGTGCCTGTTGCCCGGCAAAGCTCTTGAGGTGGGTCTGGCCGTGGCGGACGGTCCAGCCGGTGACGCGCAGCAGCACGCAGACCGCCAGGGCCGCTGCCAGCATGAACCAGGCAATGGCTGACTGGCCGTAGGGGATGATGATGGCTGCGGTCAGCAGGGGGCCGATGGCCGACCCGGTGTTGCCGCCCACCTGGAAGGTCGATTGCGCGGTGCCGAAGCGCCCGCCCGAGGCCATGCGCGCGACCCGTGAGGCTTCGGGGTGGAAGGTCGCGGAGCCGACGCCGACCACCGCTGCCGCCACCAGCAGCATCTCGTAGCTGCCGGCGAAGGCCAGCAGGGCAATACCGACCAGGGTCACCAGCATACCGGCCGGCAGCAGGTACGGTTGCGGGTGTTTGTCGGTGTACATGCCCACCCAGGGCTGCAGCAGCGAGGCGGTCACCTGGTAGATCAGGGCGATCCAACCGATCTGCGCGAAGCTCAGCGAGAAATCGCTTTTGAGCATCGGGTAGATCGACGGCAGCACGGCCTGGATCAGGTCATTGAGCAAGTGGGCGAATGCAGCGGCGCCGACAATGCGCACCAGAAACCCCTGGGGTTGGTCGGCGGCGTGCGTGGTTGGCGAGGCCAAGGTGGCGGCAGAAGTCGTCATAAGCGAGGCTCTTTTTTCGAGTGATGGCAAGGCATTGCCGCTGGAGGATATCCAGCGGTGCTTTTGCCTGTCTCACGTCGAACAGGCACTCACTAGCGCGTTTCGGACATGGTGTGGTCAGGGTGCCGTGCTCTCCCTGGCCATCCACCTGAGCAGCGTGGCGGAACCTTGTCGAGAACGCCGTCAAGTATGGGCGCGAGCCGCAGGTGCAGCTGGAGGTTGATGACGAACAGCTGGTCATGCGTGTGCTTGACCGCGGCCCAGGCATCGCGGAGCCACTGCAGGCGCGTGTTTTCGAACCGTTTTTTCGCATTGAAGGGTCGCGTAACAAGGACACCGGCGGGGTCGGCCTGGGCTTGCCGGCGGCGCGTGCCATCGTGCTCGAGCAGGGCGGCAGCGTGACGTTGAGCAACCGCAAAGGGGGCGGGCTGGAGGTCACCGTCACGCTGCCTGTCGGTTGATCAGAGGCCCAGCTCACTGAGCCCAGGGTGATCGTCCGGGCGGCGGCCCAAGGGCCAGTGGAACTTGCGGTCGGCTTCGGCGATGGGTTGCTCGTTGATGCTCGAATGGCGGTTCTGCATCAGGCCATCCTCGGCAAACTCCCAGTTTTCGTTGCCATGGGCGCGGAACCACTGGCCACTGTCGTCGTGGTATTCGTAGGCGTAACGCACGGCAATGCGGTTGCCCGTAAACGCCCACAGTTCCTTGATCAGGCGGTATTCCAGTTCATGGTTCCACTTGCGGGTCAGGAACGCCTGCACTTCGGCACGGCCACGGGGAAACTCGACGCGGTTGCGCCATACGGTATCCTCGGTGTAGGCCAGCGCAACCTTGGCAGCGTCGCGGCTGTTCCAGCCGTCTTCGGCAAGGCGGACTTTTTCGATGGCGCTTTCGCGGGTGAAGGGCGGAAGTGGAGGGCGGGACATGGGTATCTCCTCAGGCGTGGTGGGCATGAAGGAGCGTAGTACGCTGACGGCCTCGATGAGAATGGGTACAGCAGGCACTTCATAGTTGCAGCCAGCGGAACAATGCTGCTGCGAGCGCAGCTCTCGGCGCTGTCGGCGCGGTGTTCAGGGTTCGACTTCATCCACATACGACTCGAAGAACCAGTCGGGGATATCCTCTGTTCGGTACTCAAGCTGGGTACCTTCGGTGATTTCCGCAAGCCAGACGGCACTCTTACCCGAGTTGTCGAAAACATAAGCTCGGTTGCTGACGGCAATGGCGTCAGGCAGGAGATCCAATGCTCTTGAGTAGCGTTTACGCACCAGGTCTGGCCTGACCGGGTGCCCACCTTCTTGAACTCGGATCGCTACGCGATCAATGTTGATTGCCGGGTTTTCTGTCGAAACGAAATAGAGGTAGGTACGGTAGCCACGGGCTTGAGCCTGGTGCATGAATTCGACTTTGCTTGGGTGTGACATCACCGTTTCAAAACTGAAGCTGGCGCGCCTTTCCAACAAGTGCTGACGTATGTAGTCCGAAATGACCGATGCAAAATAAGAGTCGATGTCCAGGCCTCTGTAATCGACGCTGTTGCCTTGCAGCCTCAGTTTTTTCGCTGGTTCGATAAGCTTTTTTTGTCTGATCAGGTAATGGCTGACGTGGAAATTGACCAGTTCGGGAAGTGTGGATTCGATGCCGAACGGCAACAGGTCGATGAAGCCTGTCGCTTTCGCTTCTTTCTCCAGCTCGTCTGCATTGACAAAAAACCGTGTCAGAGCCGGTGGAACGTCGGCTTTGATAGTGCTTTTGCCGGAGCCATTCGGGCCTGCGAAAACGCGTAGCCTAGGCACCTTCACCGGCCGATTTCCCCTTGACCTTGCGCACGGTGATCACCTCGCCAACCTTGACTTTACGGCGCGGTTTGGCCCTGGCTACGATAATTTTGACACCGTCAGGTGAGGCGCGGACAAGATTGCCGTCGTCAGTACGAAGGACGCCCTGTTCACTCACCAGCAGGGCACGCAGGTAGGCGGAGTGAGTCGCTTCACTCGCCAGGCGAGGGACCTCCTGCTCCAGCGCATCAATGTCAGTTTCAGCGCTGTGCTCAAGCTTTTTAGCCATGGATGAATACCTCCGCATATCCTGTAACAGGTTACAAGGATTGGGGGCATCATAGCGCCGACAGGTTGAAAAGACATCAGAGAGATACATTGAGACCGTCCTGTAAAATGGTTCGCGGAACAGTCTCGCACAAAGACAGAAGCATGGTTTCGCCATGCCCTGTAGTCCATTTCTGACTTTCCGCCCTCTACACTGAGATCTGCGGCGGTTGAGGTGCTGGGGCTGTTTTCAGCCCCAGTGAGCCTGCCCTCAGGCGGCATTGCCCAAGGCTTTGTCCACTGCCTTGCCACGCCCGCCCAGCCAGACCAGCAGCAAGCCTGCCGCCGCCAGCACACCGCCAGCCATCGGCACTGCGGCGTAGCCCAGGTCGAGGCTGATCACCGCGCCCCCCAGGGCCGCGCCCACGGCGTTGCCAAGGTTGAACGCGCCAACGTTGATCGACGATGCCAGCCCCGGCGCTTCGGCGGCGGCGGTCATCACGCGCATTTGCAACGGCGGCACCACGGCGAAGGTGAACATGCCCCAGACCAGCAGCGCGATGGCGGCGCCGATGTGGCTGCCGAGCACCAGCGGCATCAGCAGCATGATCAGCGCCAGCACGCCGAGGAAGATCCGCGCGGCACCGTCCAGCGACCAGTCGGCCAGGCGGCCGCCGAGGCTGTTGCCAAGGGTGAAGCCGACGCCGATCAGCACCAGGCCCAGGGTGACGAAACTGCCCGAGGCGCCGGTCAGTTCGGCCAGCACCGGCGCCACATAGGTGTACAAGGTAAACATCGCACCGGCGCCCAGCACAGTGGTGGCCATCGCCAGCAGCACGCTGGGGCGGGCGATCACGGCCAGCTCCTTGCGCACATGCGGCACGCTGCCGCGCTCACCCTTGGGCAACGCGTACCACAAGGCGGCCATGGCCAGCAGGCCAAGCACTGCAGTACCGGCGAACGCCATGCGCCAGCCGACCTGCTGGCCGACCCACGTGGCGGCAGGTACGCCGCCAATGTTGGCGATGGTCAGGCCCATGAACATGGTGGCCACGGCACTCGCTTGTCTGTCCTTGGGCACCACGCTGGCGGCCACCACTGCGCCCAGGCCGAAGAAGGCGCCGTGGTTGAGGCTGGTGACCAGCCGCGAAGCGAGCAGGGTGTAGTAGTCCGGCGACAGCGCCGAGAGCAGGTTGCCCAAGGTGAAGATCGCCATCAGCGCCATCAGCGCGGCGCGCTTGCCGAAGCGGCTGAACAGCAGCGTCATGATCGGTGCGCCGACCATGACGCCGATGGCGTAGGCGGTAATCAGCATGCCGGCGCTGGGGATACTTACGTCCACGCCCTGGGCGATCACCGGCAGCAGGCCCATGGGGGTAAATTCGGTGGTGCCGATACCGAAGGCGCCGATGGCCAGGGCGAACAGGACCCGTTTTGGGGAAAGCGTGCTCATCAGGAGCTCCGGTTACAAAGGGGAACAAGCAGCCAGTAGCGGCCGCAAGAGGGCCGCTACCGATTCACGGGGAATCAGTCCCAAACTGGCGCCAGGCCGTCCGGGCTGACTTCGCGGCCATTGCGCTCCAGCGTGGCAATGCGTGCCATGTCGTCGGCATCCAGGTGCAGGTCGCGGGCGAGCAGGTTGCTGGCCAGGTTCTCACGCTTGGTCGAGGATGGGATCACCGCGTAGCCCAGTTGCAGGGCCCAGGCCAGGGCTACTTGAGCAACGGTGGCCTTGTGCTTGGCGGCAATTTCGGCCAGCACCGGGTCCTTCAGGACCTTGCCATAGGCCAGGGTCATGTAGGAGGTGACGGTGATGCCCTGTTCCTTGAGGAAGGCCGTCAGCTTGCTGTTTTGCAGGTACGGGCTGAGTTCGATCTGGTTGGTGGCGATCTCAACCTTGCCGACCACGTCGATGGCCTGGCGGGTCAGCTCGATATTGAAGTTGGAGATGCCGATCTGACGGGTCAGCCCCAGTTTCTTTGCTTCGGCCAGGGCCGCCATGTACTCAGGCAGCTCGACGCCATTACCCGGTGCCGGCCAGTGGATCAGCAGCAGGTCAACGTAGTCGGTGCGCAGTTTGTCAAGGCTTTCGCGCAGGCTGGGGACCAGTTTGTCGGCAGCGTAGTTGTCGACCCAGATTTTGGTGGTGATGAACAGCTCGTTGCGCGGTACACCGCTCTCGGCGATGGCCTGGCCGACGTCGGCCTCGTTCTTGTAGATCTGCGCCGTGTCGATGGCCCGGTAGCCCAATGCCAAGGCTGACTTGACCGAATCGATGACGA
The DNA here is from genome assembly GCF_047978245.1 of Pseudomonas sp. LFS044. Lineage (NCBI taxonomy): Bacteria > Pseudomonadati > Pseudomonadota > Gammaproteobacteria > Pseudomonadales > Pseudomonadaceae > Pseudomonas > Pseudomonas sp. LFS044. The sequence goes on along the minus strand of NZ_JBFPFX010000018.1, from coordinate 48,770 downwards.
CTTGGCCGCTGAGGCGGAAGGTGCCCAGGCCGAAAGATGGAATGCTCATGCGTCTGCTCCTGCTGATTGAGAGGTGGACAAGCGCTTGGTTGCGCTCGCCCCACGTTCGTTCGAGTGGTAGGCAGTGTGCGGGTTTCGCAGGCTTTGATTAAGGCAGGGTGGGGTCAAGGACCTTTGACCTGAAATCACGAGTCCAGGCGTGGCTCGTGATTTCAGGCGTGCAATAGGTATCAGGCCGCGATTTGCCCCGGGGCGGATTGCAGCAGCCACAGGTGACGCAGCCCTGCCAACTGGTCTTCCAGGGTGGAAGCCGCACCGGTGCGGCGGGCGGCGCGGTCCTGATCCAGCAGCGCATCAAGCATGTGCAGCAGGTCGCGGGACTGGTCCGCCGATGCGCGGTTGGTCTCGTCAGACTGCAGCGTGCCCTTCTGGTAGGTCCGCACACGTTCCTGCTGGCTGGCTTGCTGGGTGGCGCTGGCTTCCACCAACGAATTGTTGGAGAAGCCCAAGCGGGTGGTGCTGCGCGACTGGTCGTCGACCTCGCGGTAGCGGTAGTTCTGCGATTCGTTGTCACGGCTCAACACCAGGTCGACCAAGGGGTTGAGGCCCTGATGCCAGGCCGCCTTGAGGTTGGCCTGCTGGTCCTGCTGCACGGTCAGGTTCGCCGCATTGCCCTGGCGCTGGGTCGACTGCGAGACCTTGTAGTCGAAGTGGTCCACTTCCTCGGGCCGCATCGGGTTGATTTTCTGCTCGGTCTGGCTGATCGAGGCATCGAAATCGGCCAGGCCGCTCAACAGCAGGCGGCTGGCCTTGTTCAGCGCGACATCATGGTTGGCGGGGCGTGGGCTGGCATCGTCGACACTGTTGAGCTGGCTGAAGGCATCCTTGAACAGTGCCATCAACTGCGCGTCACCGTTACCGCGCTTCTGCGCGGCATCGAACTGGGTCAGGTAATTGGCCACCGCAGCCTGGCGTTGCGCCTGGCTGCCGAGCAGGGCGCCGCCCTGGGTGTCGAAGTTCATCTTCACTTCGCCACTGGGGCCTTGCAGTTTCAGGCTGCGGGTATCCTCGTTCAGCTGCAGGTCGAAGGTTTGCTGTGCGCCGCTGGCAGTCTCCAGCTTGGCGTTCATCTGCAGGCCGGTGAACAGGCTGGGGTCGAGCTTGACCAGGGCGCCCAGTTGAAGCTGGGGTGGCTCCTTCGTCAGGCCGTTGAGCGCCGACTGGAAACTGCCCGCCAACGCCGCCAGGCCCTTGAGCTCGTCGCTGGTCAAGGTACCGCCTTGCACATCGGCATCCACCGCGAGGCCGTCGGCGCTGCTGTACAGCCCCAGCGTCACAGTGGCGCCCGAGGCACTGGTGAGGTTGAAGGTGACGGTGTTGGTCGCGTATTCGCGCAACCGGGCCTGCTGCAGGCCCAGCAGCAAGGGCTCGGTGGCCGTGCTGTCATTGACCGCCAGCCCCGACTGGGCGATGCGCTGGCCACCGTTGGCCGCCAGTTGTTCCAGCAGAGCGGCGCCAAGGCCCTGGAAGCGCGCGGCGGTGGACGACGACTGGACCGCGCTCGCCATGTACATGCTGAGCTTGTCGAGGCCGCTGCGCTCCCACACATACTGGCTCTGCGCCTCTCGCGTGGTGCCGTTGGCGGTGTAGGTCTGGGTATCCACGTCGGTGATCTGCTGGCCAAGGCTGACCACAGTGCTGGGGCGCACGGTTGCAGCCTGGGGCATGCTGGTGCTGACGAACTGGGCCGGGCGGGCCGCGATTTGAGCGACGGGCGTCAAGCGTACCGCTGAGTTGATGGTGGTCATCGCCAGCTTCCTTACTGGTCTGGAGGTGTAATCCTTGATATCGGCAGGCCAGCATGAAACCTGAATGCGGATTCAGGGTGTCCAGGCAGAGTGGGCGGCGGCAGGGGGAGGGGAAGGTGCAAGCTGGCCGGAAAGGGTGAACCGGCTGAGGTGAAGCGCAGCCCATGGCCCACGTGCAAGTGGGCCATGGGTGTACTGCATCAGCGGCGGCGGAACAGCGGCAGCGGCTGGTCGGTGGCAGCCTGGTAGGTCACCGAAAAGTCCTGCAGGCCTTGCAAGGCGTCTTCAGGGTCCTTGTCGGCACGGATGGCGAATGCGTCGAAGCCGCAGCGGGCCATGAAGAACAGCTGGTCGCGCAGCACGTCGCCAATGGCGCGCAGCTCACCCTTGAACTGGTAGCGGTCCCGCAGCAGGCGTGCATTGGAATAGCTGCGGCCGTCGGTAAAGGCCGGGAAGTTCAGGGCGATGACCTGGAAGTGTTGCACGTCTTCGCCGATCTCTTCCGCTTCCTGGTCGCTGTCCAGCCACACACCCAAGCCACCATCGCGAGCCTTGAGCACGTGGGCATGGTCGCGCCACATCTGCAGGGGGACGATGTAGTCGTCGCAGTTGGTCAGCTCGTCGAACGAGGTTTCCTTGGGCAGCAGGTGCCAGGTTTCGTCGACGATCTGGTTGTTCTTAATGATTCGCTGCATAGACGCGTTCCTTGAAGGGGTCGATGCCGATACGCTGGTAGGTGTCGATGAAGCGCTCTTCCTCGGTACGCTGTTCAACGTACACGGCGATCAGCTTTTCGATCACATCGGCCATGGCGTCCTGGGCGAAGGACGGGCCGAGGATCTTGCCCAGGCTCGCGTCGCGCGCGGCGTTGCCGCCCAGGGATACCTGGTAGAACTCCTCGCCCTTCTTGTCCACGCCGAGAATGCCGATGTGGCCGACGTGGTGGTGGCCGCAAGCGTTCATGCAGCCGGAGATGTTCAGGTCGATCTCGCCGATGTCGAACAGGTAGTCCAGGTCGTCGAAGCGGCGCTGGATGGATTCGGCGATCGGGATCGACTTGGCATTTGCCAGCGAGCAATAGTCACCGCCCGGGCAGCAGATAATGTCGGTCAGCAGGCCGATGTTCGGCGTGGCGAAGCCGCTTTCGCGCAGTTCTAGCCACAAGGCGTGCAGCTGGCGCTGCTCGACGTCGGCGAGAATGATGTTCTGCTCGTGCGAGGTGCGCAGGAAACCGAAGCTGTAGCGCTCGGAAAGGTCTGCCACGGCGTCCAGCTGCTTGTCGGTCAGGTCGCCCGGGGCAACGCCGGTGGGCTTGAGCGACAGCGTCACGGCAACGTAGCCAGGGCGTTTGTGGGCCCGGGTATTGCGCGAGCGCCAGCGGGCGAAACCTGGGTTTTCGGCGTCCAGGGCACTGTAGTCGACATTGTCGAGGGCCAGGTACTCCGGGTCGACGAAGTGGCGCGAAACGCGTTGCACTTCCTCTTCGGTCAAGGTGGTGCTGCCGCCACGCAGGTGGACCATTTCGGCCTCGACCTTCTCGGCGAACACTTCCGGGGTCAGTGCCTTGACCAGGATCTTGATCCGCGCCTTGTACTTGTTGTCACGGCGACCGTAACGGTTGTACACGCGCAGGATGGCGTCCAGGTAGCTGATCAGGTCCTGCCACGGCAGGAACTCGTTGATGAACGAGCCGACTACCGGGGTGCGGCCCAGGCCGCCGCCGACCAGCACCCGGAAGCCCAGCTCGCCAGCCGCGTTACGCACCGGCTCCAGGCCGATGTCGTGCACTTCGATGGCGGCGCGGTCTTCTTTCGAGCCGTTCACGGCGATCTTGAATTTGCGCGGCAGGTAGGCGAATTCCGGGTGGAAGGTAGTCCACTGGCGGACGATCTCGCACCACGGGCGCGGGTCGATGATTTCATCCGCGGCAACACCGGCGAACTGGTCGGTGGTGGTGTTGCGCAGGCAGTTGCCGCTGGTCTGGATCGCGTGCATCTGCACGGTGGCCAGTTCGGCAAGGATGTCCGGAATGTCTTCCAGCGCCGGCCAGTTGTACTGCACGTTCTGGCGGGTGGAAATGTGGGCATAGCCCTTGTCGTAGTCGCGAGCGATCTTGGCCAGTGTGCGGACCTGGCGGGCGTTCAGCTGGCCATAAGGCACGGCGACGCGCAGCATCGGCGCGAAACGTTGGATATACAGGCCGTTCTGCAGGCGCAGAGGGCGGAATTCTTCTTCGCTCAGCTCACCGGCCAGGTAGCGGCGGGTCTGATCACGGAACTGCTTGACGCGGTCCTCGATGATCCGCTGATCGTACTCGTCGTATACGTACATAAAAGTCCTGTCTCAGGCTGCATGCAGCTATTCGCGCGCACGGCCGCGCACTCCGGTTCGGAGCCGGGAAACGATATCAGGTTGCGTTTATGCGCTAAAGTGATGTTTTTGCATATGAAAAGAACCAAACGGACTAAGTGAGACTGACTGGCATTTGTTCGCCATCCAGGGCACAGGTTTGTCCCTGCGGGTTTGTTGCGCAGGTGTAACTGCACGCTCAAGGGCTGCGCCACGCGTCACCCGTCGATTGGCGAAAAACCCTGCTTGAGGAAAGGGCATTGCTCATCTTAACTGCTGGTGTGAAGTGCATTCCCATAACCACTACAAGAGGCAATGCAATGGGAAACTCAACCAAGGTCCGCAAAGCTGACAGCAGTGTCGATGCCTGGGCGATCCTCTGCCTGATCGTCCTGGTGGTGGTCACCGCCGTGTATTGGGTCAGCCATCAGTAGACGTGTCTTCAGACCGTGAGCCAGCCACGACGCCTGGGGGGTGGATGCCCGCAGGCGTTTTCGTGTGGCTAACGCGCAGTCAGGTGCATGGCCAGTTGCACCAGGCCCAGCAGCACCAGAATGAACACCAGCGTGAACACCGTACCCAACGCGATGAAGTGGCTGGCCTTGCCGTGGGTGAAGTCGCGCGCACGGTTCTTGCCGCTCTGCACGCCGAACGCGGCGGCGAGGATGCTGTGCAGCATTTGCCAGAAGGTGGGGGGCTTGCCTTGGCTTGAGTCGTCCATGGTGGCTCCTGAGGAAATCAGAGGCAATCAGAGACAGTGTAGGTGAATGTACTGGCCCCATCGCCGGCGTGCCGGTGATGGGGCTGCACACGCTTTTAGTTGTCGTACCCCAGGTTAGGCGCCAGCCAGCGCTCAGTCACGCTGATGTCTTGGCCTTTACGCGCGCTGTAGCTGTCGATCTGGTCCTTGTCGACCTTGCCCACGGCAAAGTACTGCGCCTGCGGATGGGCAAAGTACCAGCCACTGACCGCGGCCGCCGGGAACATCGCAAAGTGCTCGGTCAGGAACACGCCGCTTGGTCCGGTCTCGCCAATGGCCGTGCCATCAAGCAGGCGGAACAGGGTTTCTTTCTCAGTGTGATCCGGGCACGCCGGGTAGCCTGGGGCAGGGCGGATACCGCTGTACTGCTCCTTGATCAGCGCCTCGTTGTCCAGGTGCTCGTCGCGGGCATAACCCCAATGCTCTTTACGCACCTGTTCGTGCAGCCACTCGGCGCAGGCTTCGGCCAGTCGGTCGGCAAGGGCCTTGACCATGATCGAGCTGTAGTCGTCGCCCTTGTCCTGATAAGCCTTGGCCACTTCCTCGGCACCGATGCCGGCGGTGGTGATGAAGCCACCCACGTAATCGGTGACGCCGCTGTCTTTCGGCGCGACGAAGTCGGCCAGGGAGAAGTTCGGCTTGCCGTCGGGCTTGATGGTCTGCTGGCGCAGGTGGTGCAGGGTGGCCAGCGGCTGGCCGTTGCCTGCGTAGACTTCGATGTCGTCATCGGCGACCTGGTTGGCTGGCCAGAAGCCGAACACGGCGCGCGCACTGATCAGCTTCTCGTCGATCAGCTTGTCGAGCATCTCGCGGGCATCTTTGTATAGCGAGGCGGCCGCCTCGCCGACGACTTCGTCGGTAAGAATGCGCGGGAACTTGCCGGCCAGGTCCCAGGAAATGAAGAACGGGGTCCAGTCGATGTACTCGGCCAGGGTGCGCAGGTCGATGTTATCCAGCACCTTGACGCCGGTGAAGGAGGGCACCGCTGGCTGGTAGCCGGCCCAGTCGTACTTGGGCTTGGTCGCCACCGCCTGGGCATAGCTCAGGCGCTCGGTGCGGGCGCTGCGGTTGGCGGTGCGCTCGCGCACTTCGACGTAGTCCTGGCGGGTTTTCTCGACGAAGCCAGGTTTGAGCTCTTTGGACAGCAGCTGGGTGGCTACACCCACCGCACGCGAGGCGTCGGTCACGTAGATCACCGCGTCGTTGCTGTACTTCGGCTCGATCTTGACCGCGGTGTGCGCCTTGGAGGTGGTGGCGCCACCGATCATCAGCGGCAGCTCGAAGCCCTGGCGCTGCATTTCGCGGGCAACGTGAACCATCTCGTCCAGCGACGGGGTGATCAGGCCGGACAGGCCAATGATGTCGCACTTCTCATCGCGGGCGGTCTGCAGGATCTTCTCCGCCGGCACCATCACGCCGAGGTCGACGATGTCGTAGCCGTTACAGCCCAACACCACGCCGACGATGTTCTTGCCGATGTCGTGCACGTCGCCCTTGACCGTGGCCATGAGGATCTTGCCCTTGGCTTCCGGCTTGTCGCCTTTTTCCGCTTCGATGAACGGGATCAGGTGAGCAACGGCCTGCTTCATCACCCGCGCCGACTTGACCACCTGGGGCAGGAACATCTTGCCCGCGCCGAACAGGTCGCCAACCACGTTCATGCCGCTCATCAGCGGCCCTTCGATGACCTCGATGGGGCGCGCACATTGCTGGCGGCACTCCTCGGTGTCCTCGACGATGTGTGCGGTGATGCCCTTGACCAGGGCGTGCTCAAGGCGTTTGCCTACCGGCAGCGACCGCCAGGCTTCGTTCTCGACTTCCTTGGTAGCGCCGCCGCCTTTGTAGTCGTCGGCAATGGCCAGCAATGCGTCGGTGCCTTCCGGGGTGCGGTTGAGCACCACGTCCTCGACCTTCTCGCGCAGTGCCGCCGGGATCTCGTCGTAGATCTCCAGCTGCCCGGCGTTGACGATGCCCATGGTCAGGCCGTTGCGGATGGCGTGGAACAGGAATACCGAGTGGATCGCCTCGCGCACCGGGTTGTTGCCACGGAACGAGAACGACACGTTGGACACACCGCCGGAGGTCAGCGCGTGCGGCAGGTGGTCACGGATGTAGGCACAGGCCTCGATGAAATCGACGGCGTAGTTGTTGTGCTCTTCGATGCCGGTGGCAACGGCGAAGATGTTCGGGTCGAAGATGATGTCTTCCGGCGGGAAGCCGACTTCGTTGACCAGAATGTCGTAGCTGCGCTTGCAGATTTCCTTCTTGCGCGCGGCGGTGTCGGCCTGGCCAACCTCGTCGAACGCCATCACCACCACCGCGGCGCCATAGCGCTTGCACAGGCGGGCGTGGTGCTTGAACTGCTCGACGCCTTCCTTCATGGAGATCGAGTTGACGATGCCCTTGCCCTGGATGCACTTGAGGCCCGCTTCGATCACGTCCCACTTGGAGGAGTCGATCATGATCGGCACGCGGGAAATGTCTGGCTCACCGGCGATCATGTTGAGGAAACGGACCATGGCGGCCTGGGAGTCGAGCATCCCTTCGTCCATGTTGATGTCGATCACCTGGGCGCCAGCCTCGACCTGCTGCAGGGCGACTTCCAGGGCCTCGGTGTAGTTCTCTTCGCGGATCAGCCGGGCGAACTTGGCGGAGCCGGTGATGTTGGTACGCTCGCCGACGTTGACGAACAACGACTGGCGGTCGATGGTGAACGGCTCCAGGCCGGACAGGCGGCAGGCCTTGGCGATTTCCGGAATTTCACGCGGCTTGTACTTGGCCACGGCCTCGGCAATGGCCTGGATGTGACCAGGGGTGGTACCGCAGCAACCGCCGATGATGTTGAGGAAGCCGCTGGCAGCGAACTCCTCGACCACTGCAGCCATTTCGGCCGGGGTTTCGTCATATTCACCGAAGGCGTTCGGCAGGCCGGCGTTGGGGTGCGCCGAGACATGGGTGTCGGCCTTGGTCGACAGCTCTTCAAGGTACGGGCGCAGGTCCTTGGCGCCAAGTGCGCAGTTCAGGCCCACGGAAATCGGCTTGGCGTGGCGCACCGAGTTCCAGAACGCTTCGGTGGTCTGGCCCGACAGGGTGCGGCCCGAGGCATCGGTGATGGTGCCGGAGATCATGATCGGCAGTTCGATACCGTCGTCCTCGAACACCTGCTGCACGGCGAAGATCGCCGCCTTGGCGTTGAGGGTGTCGAAGATGGTCTCGATCAGGATCAGGTCGGCGCCGCCCTCGATCAGGCCGCGGGTGGCCTCGATGTAGTTGACCACCAACTCGTCGAAGGTGACGTTGCGGTAGCCGGGGTCGTTGACGTCCGGGGAAATCGAGCAGGTACGGCTGGTCGGGCCGAGCACGCCGGCGACGAAGCGCGGCTTGTCCGGCGTTTCGAGGGTCTTGGCATCGGCGACCTGGCGGGCGATGCGCGCGCCTTCGACGTTCAGCTCGTAGACCAGCGACTCCATGCCGTAGTCGGCCTGGGAAATCTGCGTGGCGTTGAAGGTGTTGGTTTCGAGGATATCGGCGCCGGCGTCCAGGTATGCCTTCTCGATCGCGGCGATGACATCGGGGCGGCTGAGCAGCAGCAAATCGTTGTTACCCTTGACGTCGCTTGGCCAATCGGCAAAGCGCGTGCCACGATAGTCGTGTTCCTCGAGGCGATAACTTTGGATCATAGTACCCATGCCGCCGTCGAGGATCAGAATGCGCTCTTTGAGTGCGTGCTGGAGTGCTTGGTAACGAGCGCTGCGGTCGGACATAGGAACTACCTGGTCGGGCGAATATCAGAAGGTGCGGAATCATAACAAAGCTGCGCGGTTTTTAGGCGCATCGGCCATTTGCATGAAATCTGTTCATGTTGAGCCATCAGCACCCACGGACGACCAGGCAATCGTGATGGCTTTCAGGAACCAGGACTTTCGGCACATGGTGCATCGTTTTATAGCTGCTGCCTTCGCCTTGCTGATCAGCAGCGTGGCATTCGGGCAGGCCCCCCCATCGAGCCCGGCAATCTCCTACACCCGGGATATTCAACCGATCTTCACCGAGAAGTGCGTGGCCTGCCATGCCTGCAACGACGCGGCCTGCCAGCTCAAGCTGGAAAGCCCGGAGGGCGCGGTACGCGGCGCCACCAAGGTGCCGGTTTATCAAGGCGAGCGAAGCAAGGCGGTCCCGACGACGCGGCTGTTCTACGACGCTCACAGTGAAGAGGCCTGGCGTAACAAGGGCTTTTATTCGGTGCTGGACAACCAGGGGAGCCAGGCTGCGCTGATGGCGCGCATGCTCGAACTGGGGCACAAGACGCCGCTCACGCCCAACGCCAAGTTGCCGGAGGAGATCGTTCTGGGGCTCAACCGCACCAATATGTGCCCGTTGCCCCATGAGTTCGATGCCTACGCCGGCGCTCACCCCAAGGAGGGCATGCCGCTGGCGGTCACCGGCCTGACCGACCAGGAGTACCAGACCCTGCAGCGCTGGTTGGCTGCGGGCGCGCCGGTCGAGTACCAGCCGATCAAGCCCAGCGCGGTCGAGGCCAAGCAGATCGCCGATTGGGAAGAACTGCTCAACCGCCCGGGTTCCACCGAGGCACTGGTTGGTCGCTGGCTGTACGAGCACCTGTTCCTGGCGCACATCCATTTTGTCGGTGGCGAGCAAGGTCACTTCTTCCAGTGGGTGCGCTCGCGTACCCCAAGCGGCCAGCCGGCCGACATCATTGCCACGCGCCGCCCCAACGACCCGCCCGGGACCGACTTCTATTACCGCCTGATCCCGGTGCAGGGCGTGATCGTGCACAAAACGCACATCACCTACCCGATGGGGCCGCAGAAGCTAAAACGCGTGAAGCAGCTGTTCTACGCCGGCGACTGGCACGCCACCGCGCTGCCGGGCTACGGCCCACGCCACCGCGCCAACCCGTTCGAAACCTTCGAGGCGATCCCGGCGGTGGCGCGGTACCAGTTCATGCTGGATAACGCCGAATACTTCGTGCGCACCTTCATACGCGGCCCGGTGTGCCGCGGCCAGATCGCCACCGACGTGATCCGCGACAACTTCTGGGCACTGTTCCAGGAGCCCGCCCACGACCGCTACATCACCGACGCCAAGTACCGGGGCGAGGCCACGCCGTTGCTGGCCATGCCGGGGCAGATCGACGATGTGGGCAGCGTGCTTTCGCTGTGGCACGCCTACCGCGACAAACGCAACGAGTACGAAAAACTGCGCCGCGACGCCTATGCCGACATGCCTGCGCCAGGCTGGTCGACGCTGTGGGCCGGTAACGACAACGCGCTGCTGAGCATCTTCCGCCACTTCGACAGTGCCGCCGTGACCAAAGGCCTGGTGGGCGATGTGCCGCTGACCATGTGGCTGTTCGACTACCCACTGTTCGAGCGCACCTACTACCAGTTGGCGGTCAACTTCGATGTGTTCGGCAATGTCTCGCACCAGCTGCAGACGCGTTTGTACTTTGACCTGATCCGCAATGGCGCCGAGGTCAACTTCCTGCGCCTGATGCCGGCCGACCAGCGTGGCGCGATTCTCAGCAGTTGGTACCAGAACAGCGGCAAGGTGAAGATGTGGCTCGACTACGAAGACATCGACACCGACACGCCGAGCGGCATCTCGCTCGACGCGCGCGATGCCAAGCGCGACTTCGGCCTCAAGCTGCTGCAGCGTACCGGTAGCCTGAACGCTGCGCCCGACCCGATCAACCGTTGCCAGGGCGCCTACTGCTCGCGGCCACAGATGAGCGAGGAATTTCGCAACGTCGAGCAGTCGCTCAGCCGCCTGGTGTCACGCCCGGCCGCAGGCCTGAAGGTAATCAACCAGTTGCCCGAGGCGACCATGCTGCGCATCGAAGGGCAGGGCGGCCAGCGTCAGGTCTACAGCCTGCTGCGCAACCGTGCACACAGCAACGTTGCCTTCCTGCTCGGCGAAAGCGCTCGGTATCAGCCGGGCCTGGATACCCTGACCCTGTACCCCGGGGTACTCAGCAGCTACCCGAACTTCATCTTCAATATCCCGGCGGCGGACGTGCCGGAGTTTGTCGAGGACCTGGAGTACGCGCGCGACGACGCCGCCAAGTTCGAGCGTATCGTCATGCGCTGGGGCGTGCGCCGCAGCCACCCGGAGTTCTGGCGCTACTTCCATGACCTGAGCACGTTCATCCAGGAAACCGAACCTGTGGAGGCGGGGGTGCTGGACATGAACCGCTACGAGAACCTCTGATCGGTTGAGCTGACCTTTCCGCCATCACTGCGGTCGGAATCGGTGGGTGGCCCTTGCGAGCAAGCAGCGCTTGCAAGGGCCTCAATGCACCGGCAATCGCAGGTATTCCATGCTGTATTCGCTTCAGGCACTGCGGGCGTTCGCCGCCTGGGTGGTGGTCTGCCACCATTTCATGCAGATCTTCTTCGAGTTCCATGCCACAGGCCCCGTGGGCCAGTTCCTTACCGATCGCGGCGCCGTGGGCGTGGATATCTTCTTTGTCATCAGCGGGCTGGTGATCTACCTCTCGACCCGTGACAAGGCCATCGAGCCGCGCCGCTTCCTGCTCAACCGCGCCCTGCGTATCGTCCCTGCCTACTGGTTCTATACCGCGTTGATGGCAGCGCTGCTGCTGGCCTTCAGCCAATGGATGCCACACCAGGAATTCGACTGGCGTCACCTGCTGCTGTCGCTGCTGTTCATCCCGGCAGAGAACCCCGGCGGCTACGGCCTGTACCCGACCTTGAACGTGGGCTGGACGCTGAACTTCGAGATGTTCTTCTACCTCCTCTTTGGCCTTGCGTTCCTGGTGCGCCAGCGTCACCACCTGCTGCTGGTAACGGCTGCACTGTTGCTGGTCAGTGAAGTATTGAGCCGCCTTGGCGTACTCAGCCACTTCTACAACAACGGCATCATCTACGAGTTCCTGCTTGGTATCGGCATCGGCGTGCTGTACCGCCGCGGGCTGGTGCGCGAAGGGTTGTGGCTGCCGCTGGCGGTACTTGGGGTAGCGGCTTACGCGATTTATCACCTGGACGCGTCCCAGCGCCTGCTGCATTGGGGCTTGCCAAGTGCCCTGGTGGTGCTGGCCTTCGTCGCGCTGGAGCCGTACTTCCAGGGCAGCCGGGTGCTCAAGGCGTTGGGTGACTGCTCGTATTCGGTGTACCTGATCCACGTGCTGGTGCTGTATGCCGGCTGGTTCGCCAGCCAGCGTTTGCACCTCAACCCTTACCTGGTCTTCGCCCTCTGCGTGCCGTCCATTGGACTAATGTCGTGGTTCAGTTACCAGTGGCTGGAGCGCGGTTTGTACCGGCGGATGCAGGCGTGGCTGGCGGCGCCGCGGGAGCAAACGCCGGCTTATGCCCTTTCCAGAGTAAAATGCTAGGACTTTGTTCAGGGGCCAGGTTGGCGTACACTTGGCCGCAAGTCTGTGAGGAACTTCCATGAGCGCTATAACCATTACCGACGCCGCCCATGATTACCTGGCCGATCTGCTTTCCAAGCAGAACACGCCTGGCATTGGCATCCGCGTTTTCATCACCCAGCCGGGCACCCAGTACGCCGAAACCTGCATCGCCTACTGCAAGCCTGGCGAAGAGAAGCCTGACGACACCGCCGTGGGTCTGAAGAGCTTCACCGCCTATCTCGATGCGGTCAGCGTGCCGTTCCTGGAAGACGCGCTGGTCGATTACGCCACCGACCGCATGGGCGGCCAGCTGACCATCAAGGCGCCGAACGCCAAAGTGCCGATGGTCAATGAAGACAGCCCGATCAACGAGCGCATCAACTACTACCTGCAGACCGAAATCAACCCTGGGCTGGCCAGCCATGGTGGCCAGGTGAGCCTGGTCGACGTGGTCGACGACGGTATTGCCGTGCTCCAGTTTGGTGGCGGTTGCCAGGGTTGCGGCCAGGCGGACGTAACCTTGAAGGAAGGCATCGAGCGCACCCTGCTTGAGCGTATTCCGGAACTCAAGGGCGTGCGTGACGTGACCGACCACACCCAGAAGGAAAACGCCTACTACTGATTTGTAGTATTACGCGCTCCTAGCAACAAACTGTTACGGTTTCAACCCCTGCGACAACAGGTCGCAGCCCGTATTCAAAGGGCTGCAGGCCATCACCGCCTTGGTCGGGTAGAAGCCCGCGGGGTGCCATGCAAGAATGCCCCGGTTTTTGGGCCGGCCCGCTTCTGGGGCCGGCACCTTCCCTGTAAAGGATGGTTCCATGAATGATCTGTTGACCCGGCGCGCGGTAGTCGCCGGGATGGGCGTTCTCGGGCTCGGCCTGCTGGCAGGCTGCAACCCGGCCCGGGGGCTTGAGTTCAAGTACGGCAAGAACATGAGCAACGAGATCCTCGGGCGTAAGTTCCGCCTCAAGGACCCCCAGGGCAACGACGTCACCCTGTCGAGCTTCTACGGCAGCATGCCGATGATCTTCTTCGGTTTCACCCAGTGCCCGGCGGTCTGCCCGACCACGCTGGCGCGTGCGGCGCAAATCAGGAAGCTGCTTAAAGGTCGCGACCGCGAACTGTTCCGCGTGGTGTTCATCACCCTGGACCCGGAGCGCGACACCCCGGAAGTGCTCGATGCCTACGTCAAGGCCTTCGACCCGACGTTCACCGCGCTGACCGGTACACCGGAAGAAATCGCCGAGGTGGCCCGGGAATTCAAGGTGTTCTACGAGAAGGTTCCGGCCGGTGACACCTACACCATCTCTCACTCGTCCACCAGCTACGTCTACGATACCCGTGGCACCCTGCGCCTGAGCCTGGGCCATTCGCTGAATGCCAAGGAATGCGCCGAAGACCTGCTTACTCTGATGGAGATTTGCTAATGGCTGTTTCACTGCAACCGATCAAGCGCGGCCTGGCCGCCATCGCCCTGCTGGGCCTTGCGCTGCCAGCCCTGGCCCAGACCACCGTAAGTGATGCCTGGGTGCGTGCGAGCGTTGCGCACCAGCAGTCCACCGGTGCCTTCATGACCCTGACGGCCAGTAGCGATAGCAAGCTGGTTGGCGTGGCCTCGCCTATCGCCAAGACCGTGCAGGTGCATGAGATGACCATGAACGGTGACGTGATGGGCATGAAGGAAGTCAAGGCTGTCGAGCTGCCTGCCGGCAAGCCGGTGAGCTTGGACCCGAACGGTTACCACGTGATGCTGATGGGCTTGACCCAGCAAGTGAAGGAAGGCGAGAAAGTACCGCTGACCTTGACGGTCGAAGATGCGCAGGGCGCAAAGGAAACCCTGAATGTGCAGGCAGAAGTCCGCGCGCTCAACGCCGAGATGGGCGGTGGGCACGACCACATGCACATGAAACACTGACTTGAACGGGGCCGCTTTTGCGGCCCCGCTTCATTCAGCTACGAAAGCGTGGCAGAGGCCTTTCGAGGGTCAGCGAGGTCAAGGTCTTGCGAACCTGGGCTTCATCGGCCTCCAGGGCCTTGAGGCTCGCGCGGATCTTGCCAGCGACGGGCACATCGCCCTGCCGGTCGATCCAGTCGGCAATCTCCTTGCAGGCACTGCTCAGGGCAGCCTGGCGCTGGTTCATCAGCGATATGAGGGTGGTGAGCTCTCTTTCGGACATGGCAGGATCCTCCATTCAGCCCTGTCAGTGTAGCAGCGGCTGGCGCGATTGCCTGGGGCCTGGTGTCGCCGTGGCCTAGCCGTGCAGGCAAGCGGTGCGGTAGGCGCCCGGCGTGACGCCATAAGCTTGTTTGAACTGTCGGCTGAGGTGGCTCTGGTCGGCGAACCCCAGGTTGAACGCCACGTCGGCGGCGGCCAGCCCACTTTTCAGCAGTTCGCGGGAGCGGGCCAGGCGCCGCTGTTTGAGCCAGGCATGCGGCGGCAGGCCAGTGGCCTGGCGGAATACGCGCGCGAAGTGAAAGGGCGATAGGTTGACAGCCGCTGCCAGCTCTTCCAGTGACGGGGGATCCGCCAGTCGGCTTTCAAGCAGCTCGCGGGCGCGGGCAACTGCCAGCGGTTCGTTGCCGGGGGCGCTGGGCGCCGGGCAGTGGCCGTGGCGCTGCACCAGTGCCAGCACCGCCTGGCGCCAGGCGGTCTGTTGCTCGAGTGCGCTGGCACCCGACTCGGACAACTGGTGCACCTGGCTGAAGGCGCGCGCCAGCTCCGGGTCCTGGATCACGCTGGCGTTGAAGCGCGGCATGCCATACCGGCCCAGTTCCAGCTCATCCAGCACCCCGGTCACCCGTTCATGCTCCGGGTAGAAACCGCGGTAGCGCCAACCGGCTTCATGGGCCGTGGCGCCGGTGTGCAGTTCGTCCGGGTTGATCAGCACCATGCTGCCGACCGGCGCCAGGTGCTCGCTGCCGCGGTGCCAGAAGCGCTGGGCGCCGGACTCGATAACGGTGAACACGTAACCTTCATGCACATGCGGGGCAAAGCGCTGCTGGAAATAGCGCGCGTGCAGCATCTCGACGTCGCCCAGGGCGGGCGCTTGCCAGAGGTGGGTCTGTTCGCGCAGGGGTGTGGTCATGCCAGCCAGCTACGCAGCAGGAAGAAGATCAACATGCTCACCAGCATGCTCAGCAACACGCTGCGGGTCAACAACACCAGGGCGACGGCCACCAAGGCACCGAGCAGGTAGGGGTTGAGCGGGCTCAGGTCCAACTGGTGGCCGGGCAGGAAGATGATCGGGCCGCAGATTGCCGTGAGCATGCCCGGTACGGCAAAGCCCAGGAACTGCCGCGCGTTGGAACTCAGGCGCAAGGGCAGGCGTGGTTCCAGGAAGGCATAGCGGTTGAGGAACACCACGGCGCCCATGGCGAAGATCAGTAGCCAGGTCATGCGCGGCCTCCGAAGTATTTCTGGCAGATGAAGCCAGCGGCCATGCCCAGCAGCCCGGCAGCCACCAGCGCGGTTTCCCAGTGCCAATAGCTGAACAGCACCGAACAGAACAGTGACACCGCCACGCATACCACCGTGGCGACATTGCGTACCAGCGGTGCAATCAGCGCAACAAAGGTGGCGACGATGGAAAAGTCCAGGCCCAACTGGTCCAGGTGCGGGATGTTCTGGCCCAGCACGATGCCGGCCAGGGTGAACAGGTTCCAGGCCACGTAGAACGTCAGCCCGACACCGAGTGCGTACCAGCGGTTGAACTGCTGCTGGTCATAGTGGCTGGTGAGTGCGAAAAACTCGTCGGTCAACAGAAAGCCCAGGCCCAGCCGCCAGCGTAGCGGCTGGTTTGACAGCACCGGGCGCATGGATAAGCCATAGAGCAGGTGCTGCGAGGTCAGCAGCAGGGTGGTCAGCAGGATCGACAGCAGGTTCGCGCCGCCCTTGAGCATGCCGATGGCTACCAGCTGCGCAGCCCCGGCAAAGACGATCGCCGACAGGCCCTGGCCTTCCCAGGCGCTGAGGTTGGCCTCGATGGCCATCGAGCCTGCGAGCAGGCCCCACGGGGCGACGGCCAGCGATAACGGGAGAATGGCGATGGCGCCGTGCAGAAAGGCCTGGCGGGCAATGGGCGGACTGCTGTGCATGATGGTTGCGACACTGTTGTTCGGCAGAGCAGCATGCCAGAGGCTGGGGCGGGTGGCTTGAACGATCTTGCTCGTTTGGCGCCGCTGCGCCCACTCAAGGCAGGCGTGTTACCGCTGGCTGGTCAAGCGTTGCTGGGCCGCTATACAGCCATTGATTTCCACGGCCTTCTGCAGCAGGGAGCGGCTGTGTTGCGGGTCCAGGTCACCCAGCAGGCGATAGACTTCGGCCTGGTAGTCACGCTGGCGTCCCCACTGCATCTGCAGGCCCTGTGGCTGGCTGCGGCTGCACGCCAGGCGGGTGGCCGGCTGTGGGTAATAGGGTGCATAAAGCGTCGCCATGCTCGGGATCGCTTCGAGGGCCTCGCGATAGGCTGGGCTGGCGTTGTACCCCGAGCACCAGGTGGCAATTGCCGTGGCCGGCGGGGCAAAGCCCTGATTGAGGCTGGCCTCCAGCAACGGGCAGGCGGCATCGGGTATCTGTGCCGCAGGCAGGTAGGTCGTGTAGTACAGCGCCAGGCGATACTGGGCCACCGGGTGGCCGAGTTCCACCGACTTTTTCAGCAGTGCCACCGCCGTTGGCAGCGTGCGAGCCAGTGCCTGGCCTTGCCGGTTGAGTTCCGGGTCGCCGCCAACGGCGGTGCGCAGGGGGCTGGCACTGTCGTCGGGGTTGTCCGCCTGCTCCAGCAAGGGCAGCGCCTGGCGGTACAACAGGTCGGCGTGGGGGTCGATGCGCGCTTCGAGCGCTTGTGCGGCTAACGGTGCCAAGGTGACGAGCAACACCGGCCCGAGCGCTGCGCGGCTCACGTAGGCGCCTCGCAGCAGGTGAAGCCACGGTGGGTAGCCAGGTACAGGTGGGCAGAATGGGTGTTCATCACAGGTACGCGTGCGCCTCGGGCGAATCGGAACGACTGCCTATTCTAGCCAAGCGTAGGGGCAGACCGAAAGGCCGGCGGTCAACTGTCAGACGAGCTTGATCGGCGTGACCTTGCGTTGCGCATGTTTTTCCTGGGCAAGGCCCAGTTTGGCCGTGATCACCTTGGCCAAGGCATTGTTGCCCAAATCGTTGAGGTGCAAGCGGTCTATGAACAGGTCAGCGCCGAAAACGGGCGAGCTGCTGAGCATGCTGTTCATGTCGTAGCACGGCACCGGGTCTGCCTGGCTTTTGATGCGCCTGAAGAATGCCATGTGCAGCTGGCTGTCGAAGGCGCCATCGAGCAGGCGGTCGAAATTGGCAGGCTGGCGTTCCACCGACGCCAGCATGGCTTGCTCACCGGCAGGCAGGGTTTCGCGGCACCAGGGCAGCAGCGGTTGCAGAATGAAGGTGAGGGTGGCGTGGCTGTCGGCCAGCATCCGCTCCCACTGGCGCAAGGTGCGGCCAATGCTGTCGGCGGCGCGTGCCAGGCGCTTCTCCGGCGGCGATAACGACCAGCCCAAGGCCTGCTCCTGCCGGCGCGGCGCCAGCGCCTGGCCCAGGCGTTGCCACAGTGAATCCCGGCGCGCCGGGCTGGTGGGCTGCAGGCCTTCGTTGAAACTGTGCAGGTACCCCTGATGCGCCTTGGCGTGCTGCAGCTCGTGCGGACCAGTCAGCACCTCGCCCAGCGCTTCATGTGCCAAGGTATTCAGGCCGCTGAGCACTACCACATGGCCCACTTCGCCGAGGCGGTGCTGGTGGGTGAGAAACAGCAGAAGCTCCTGGCTCGCATTCAGCCCACAGCCCGCCAAGCTCAGCCACACTTCACCGGTCAGTATCGACAGCTGCGAGGCCACCGTATGCTCGTCGGAACTGGCACCGATACCCAGCGCGGTCGAGCCGCCGACCAGCAGGTTGACCCGTGCCGTGCCGCCGCGTTCGGCGGCGGAAAAGCGCTTGCCGGTGCAATGGCTGTAGCGCAGCCCAAGTGCGTCGGTGTTGATGGTACCCGAGCGGTAGCCACTTTCGTGCACATGCAGGGTATGTGGGGCGCGCCGAGTGCCCAGTTGCAGGAAGCGCTGGTAGTCCGGTTGCAGCGTCGAAGCGTGCGTTGCGGGGTTGGACGAGGTCATGGGCGATCCTTCGGCTCTGGCGTTGCTGTCGCTTTGGGCTTCAGCCCGCCAGCTCCTTGAAGTTGTAGGCCAGGCCGCCGACGGCGATCAGCAGCAGGGCAACCCCTGAGGCCAGGGAAATCACGCGGTTGCTGCGCTGCGAGGCGAGCTTGCCGATGGCGAAGATGTACAGGCTGAGCACAGCGAAATCGATGGCCACCCAGAGCAGTGACAGCACCACCATGCTTTTGCCGAATGATTCGGTGATCTGGATGAACTGCGGGAAGAAGGCGATGAAGAAAATGATGTCCTTCGGGTTGGAAATACCCACCATGAACCCTTGCCACAAGCCGCCGCGCCCAGCTTTTGGGGGGTGCGCCTCGGCTTCGGCGGCAGGCGCCTGAAGGCACTCGCGCAGGGTGCTTACGGCGATGTAGCCGATGAACAGGCAGCCCAGCAGGCTCATGCCGCTGAGCCAGGCCTTGTCGATGGCCGCGCTGGTCAGGATGACCCAGGCAGCGGCGCCGATCAGTACCAAGGATGCCCAGTTGGTGCCAACGGCGGTAAACATGGCCTTGCGCGAGCCAGAGGCCGCAGCGGTGTTGACGATCAATGCCACCACGGGGCCAGGGGTGGCGATCAGCAGCAGGACGGTCAGGGCGTAGGTGAGGGTCAGTGCGGTATTCACGGTCAATTCTCGATCTGTGTGTCGGGCGTGGCGTGGGCGTGGGCATGAAAGGGGCAGCGCGACGGGTTGAGCGAGCCTGCTTCCTGCAGTTGGTATTGCTTCCATTCAAAATTGTCGGCCTGGCCGAAGAAGCCGAGGCTGTCGGGCATGACGCCGTCGTTGTAGTGGTGCACCCGTTCGCGGATGCGTGCACGAATCCGCTTGCCGCTCTCGGTGCCGGCGTTGGCTACTTCGTCGAAGTTTTCCCGCGGGTTGATGACGAAAGTGATGTGGTTGCCCAGGTTGCGGCTTCTCATCTGTCGGTGGCCGGGAAAGTTCATGTTGATGAACAATGGCATGCCGGCGTAGCAAAATGACCAGCCACTGTCATTGGGGTCGCTGGGTATCGCCTGGGGCCAGGGGTGCGGGTCGCGCGCGTGCACGCCGCGCAGTACCTTCCAGGCCAGCGCCTGTTGTTCGGCAAGGGTGCTGTCGGCGGCCGTTTCGAGAAACACCACCAGCGGGCTGCCGATACGTTGCTTGATTGGCACGGGGGTAATGGTGCGGACGTAGTCGGCGAGGCCTTGAGCGATGTCGTCGGCCAGTTGTTCGGCCCGGGCGAACAGAATGTGGCAGGATTCGCCAGCCACCGCCTTGCGCCCGAACAGGCAAGGGAAGTCAGGGTTGGCGAGGATGTCGCGAAAATGTTGTATGGTTTTGTGCGTCCAATGCTGCGTGTTCCGGACATGTTCAGCGGCCAGCTCTAGCGCATCCAGGCGATAGCAGTTTCCATAACCCGTAAACATGATTTCCCCAGGCGTTTGATTAACAGAAAGTTACAGACATATGCAGGCAGGTTATTGGCTTATCTTTGTTATTTACCTGCATTTTCTGAGACGCAGTTAACGTTGTAAAACGCGTGGAACTATGACCTACTATTAGTCTTACTCATGCTTCGGGGGCGTCATGTCGGAACGGATTCAGGCTTTGCATGCATTGCGTGCCTTCGAGGTCGCCTCGCGTTACGGGTCGTTCACCCGCGCGGCTGAAGAGCTGGCGCTGACCCAGGGCGCCGTCAGCCACCACATCAAGACCCTTGAAGGTATGTTCGGCTGCGACTTGTTCGAGCGCCGCGGCCCCAAGTTGAGCCTCACCGAACACGGGCGGCTGCTGTCGCAGGAGCTGAAGGTCGGCTTCAAGATCATCGAAAACGCTTGCGCGCTGCTGCGCCAGGACCGCTACGGGCTGCGCCTCAAGGCACCTTCGACGCTCACCGTGCGCTGGCTGCTGCGGGCACTGGATGCGTTCAAGAAAGTCGACGACAGCTGCAGCGTGCAGCTGTCGAGCGTGTGGATGGACATCGACACCGTGGACTTCTACTCCGAGCCCTACGATTGCGCGTTTCTGCTGTCCAGCGGCAGCTTTGCCGCCGATATCGAGAGCTTCAAGCTGTTCGATGAATGGCTGATCCCGGTGTGCCACCCGGACTACATGGCACATGAGCAACCTGCACTGGGCGATTTGCGCCAGTGCGAACTGCTGCACCCGTCACCGGACCGCCGCGACTGGCGGCGCTGGCTGGCGCGCATGGATGCGCTGGACATCAGCATCGACCAGGGCCAGGTGTTCGACACCCTCGATCAGGGCATTTCCGCAGCCCAACAGGGCCTGGGTATCTCGGTGGTCGACCTGGTGCTGGCCAGTGCCGACCTGGGTGCCGGGCGCCTGGTCACGCCGTTCAAGCATGCCGTGGCGACAGGAGACGGGTATTACATGACCTGGCTCAAATCCAGCCCCAAGGCAAGACAGATGCACAAGTTGCGCGACTTCCTGCTCGGCCAGGTGCCACCGTTGGCCTACAAGGACATCAACTACCTGTACGGCTGATTGCCCGCACAAGGGTAGAATTACCTTATCCGACCTATCGGTTGCACCGAGGACAACGCAGTGGAGTTGCAGCAGGGCTTTGTCCTGACCCGGCATTGGCATGACACGCCCGAAGGCACCTGCGTGGAGTTCTGGCTGGCCACCGACCAGGGGCCACGCCTGTTGCGCCTGGCCCCGCACGGCTCAGTGATGTTCATCCTGCAGGCGCAGGCCGAGCATGCGCGGCTGTTGCTGGCCGATGAAACAGGTGTTGAACTCAAAGCCTTGAGCCTGCGTGATTTCGAGCACCGGCCAGTGATGGGTGTTTACTGCCGTCAGCAGCGGCAACTGATGCAACTGGAACAACGCCTGCGCAGCGCCGGCGTCGAGGTGTTCGAGGGCGATATCCGCCCGCCCGAGCGCTACCTGATGGAGCGGTTCATCACGGCTGCGGTGCAGTTTGCCGGGCACCCGGATGCCCAAGGGGTCATCTGTGATGCTCAACTCAAACCCTGCGCACACTACCGCCCGCCATTGCGTCTGGCATCGCTGGATATCGAAACCAGCGAACGTGGCGAGTTGTACAGCATTGCCGTAGAGGGATGCGGCCAACGCCAGGTATTCATGTTGGGCAGTGCCAATGCTCAGGCCAGTAACGTGGATTTCGACCTGCGCTACTGCCCCGACCGCGCTGAGCTGCTTCACTGCCTGAACCAGTGGATGGCCGAACACGACCCGGATGCAATCATCGGCTGGAACCTGATCCAGTTCGACCTGCGCATCCTGCATGAGCATGCCAAACAACTGCAGGTGCCGTTGACGCTGGGGCGCAATGGCGCGCCCATGACCTTGCGTGCCCACGCCAACGGCGGCCATGTGTTCGCAGATGCACCTGGCCGGCTGCTGATCGATGGCATCGAAGCCCTGCGTTCGGCCACCTGGAGTTTCCCCTCGTTCAGCCTGGAAAACGTCGCGCAGACGTTGCTGGGTGAAGGCAAGGCGATCGATACGCCTTACCAGCGCATGGACGAGATCAACCGCATGTTCGCCGAGGACAAGCCGGCCCTGGCCCGTTACAACCTCAAGGACTGCGAGCTGGTGACGCGTATCTTCGCCCATACCCGGTTGCTGGAGTTTCTGCTCGAGCGCTCATCCGTCACCGGGCTGGCAGTGGACCGCAGCGGCGGTTCGGTGGCGGCGTTCTGTCATCTGTATATCCCGCACATGCATCGGCTTGGCTTCGTGGCGCCTAATCTGGGCAGCCGACCGGATGAGGCCAGCCCCGGTGGGTTTGTGATGGATTCGCGCCCGGGCCTGTATGACTCGGTGCTGGTGCTCGACTACAAAAGCCTGTACCCCGCGATCATCCGCACGTTCCTGATCGACCCGGTGGGCCTGGTCGAAGGCTTGCGCCAGCCGGATGACACGCGTTCGGTCGAGGGTTTTCGAGGCGGGCGTTTCTCGCGCAACCTGCATTGCCTGCCGGCGATCGTCGAGCGGGTCTGGCAGGGCAGGGAAGAAGCCAAGCG
Source organism: Pseudomonas sp. LFS044 (assembly GCF_047978245.1). Classification (NCBI taxonomy): domain Bacteria; kingdom Pseudomonadati; phylum Pseudomonadota; class Gammaproteobacteria; order Pseudomonadales; family Pseudomonadaceae; genus Pseudomonas; species Pseudomonas sp. LFS044. The sequence goes on along the minus strand of NZ_JBFPFX010000018.1, from coordinate 26,275 downwards.
CGAAGGCAACGCACCGTTGTCGCAGGCTCTGAAGATCATCATGAATGCCTTCTACGGCGTTCTGGGTTCAAGCGGTTGCCGGTTTTTCGACCCGCGCCTGGCGTCATCGATCACCATGCGTGGCCATCAGATCATGCGCCAGACCCGCGCGCTGATCGAGGCGCGGGGCTACGACGTGATCTATGGCGACACCGATTCAACCTTCGTCTGGCTCAAGGGCGCCCATGGCGAGGAAGCTGCGGCCCGCATTGGCCGCGAACTGGTAGCCGAGGTCAACCAGTGGTGGCGCCAGCACCTGCGCGAAACCATGGGCCTGGAAAGCGCGCTTGAGCTGCAGTTCGAAACCCATTACCGGCGCTTTCTGATGCCCACCATTCGAGGTGCCGACGAGGGCAGCAAGAAGCGCTATGCAGGGCTGGTGCAGCGCGCCGATGGTAGCGAAGACATGGTGTACAAGGGCCTGGAGTCGGTGCGTACCGACTGGTCACCACTGGCCCGACAGTTCCAGCAGGCCTTGTACGGGCGGATCTTCCGCGGCCAGCCGTACCGTGATTATGTACGCGGGTTCGTGGCGCAGACCCTGGCGGGCCAGCTGGACGAGCTGCTGATCTACCGCAAGCGCCTGCGCCGGCCGCTGGCCGACTACCAACGCAACGTGCCACCGCATGTCCGTGCCGCGCGCCTGGCTGATGACTACAACCGCCGCCTGGGGCGTGCGCAGCAATACCAGAAGGGTGGCTGGATCAGCTACGTGATCACCACGGCGGGGCCGGAACCGATGGAGAACCTGCAGTCGCCAATTGACTATGACCACTACTTCAGCAGGCAACTGCAGCCGGTGGCCGATGCCATCCTGCCCTTCGTCGGTGACGATTTTGCGGCATTGACCGACCGCCAGTTGCTGTTGTTCTGAGCCCTGGCGTTAGCTATCTAACGCCTCGACCAACGTGCCCTGTCTAGCCTGGCCTCTTTATTTTAAGGAGGCTTCGAGATGGCTACCGCATCACCGCCAGATGAGCACCGTTACGAGCAATTGCGTCGCGCCAGCGAGGCTTTTCAGGATGGCATCATCGGCGAGCGGCTGCCGCCCTGGCTGCGCAAAGTACCCGTTGCGCAGCTGCCGGCATTAGCCGAGGCATTGGCCAAGAGCCTCAAGTTCCGTCAACAGCTGGGCGCCTTGGAGGCGCGTATCGAAAACATCGACGATTTTGTTGCCTCGGCCATGGAGGACGCGCTCGCGCAGCGTCATGGTGTCAGCTACAACCTGCGTCGATTGACGTTCTTGCAAGGCCGTCGAGAGCCAGTAATCAATGCTCAACCCGTAGGGGCCCACCTCACCAGGGTGGTGTACGAAGAAAAACCGCTGCTCGAAGTGGTGCTGCGAAACTTTACTTGCGAACAAGCCACGGCTGGCGGCCAACCCGTGGGCAACCGCCTGCTCGTGCCGCGGCAGGGGCAGGCCGAACCACCCACGGCGATCGAATTTGCGGCGTTGTGCCGGGAGTTGGACATGGGGCAGGCTTATCAACGCCATCTGGATGCCATCCTCAAGCCCGCCAATGACGAGAAGCGGGTGGAGGCGCTGCTGGTCAACACCAGCCGCTACGCGATGCTGGTGGATGCGTACAAAGCCAGGCTGGATGAGGCCCTGGAGGACAGTGAGCTGGAACTGATAACCGCCATGTGCATCGACGGCAAATTGCTGCGCCTTGCGGGTGACCTGGTAGTGCCCAAGCGCCTGACGCTGCTCAACTGTGCGCTGGAACAGATTGTTGTGCTGGATGTGATCGACCAAGGCCCGCTGCTCGATACCACGCGACGGCTATTGATATACGTGCCAGGCGATCCGGTAGCGCCTTGGCGCGCATTCCAAAGCCTGGAGGCCCTCAACCGCGAGCTGGGGCATCGCTTACGCGTCAAGACGTATCAGCGTTTTTTCAGCCGGTTCGTGCTGCGCCGCGACAGCTCGGCGTTCTTTGCCAGTGTGGTCACGGCTTTTGACGACCTTCCCGACTGGGCAAGTTTTGACTTGAAGCCACACCTGCGGGCTTATCCGGAGCCGTTGTTCAACAGCCTCGCACAATCGCGGATACGCCAGATCAAGGAGGATGCATCGCTCATCGTGATGCCGGTGGCCCGACTCGATCGTGACCTGCAGCGCGCCCATGATGAGCGGCTGGCCGCAGAAGGCTGGGCGCTGCTCAATCTGGCCGGCCTGTTTGTGCCGAGCATAGGCCTGGTGTTGTTGGCGGTTACTGCGTGGGAGCTGCTGGGTGAGGTCTACCATGGCATCGAGGCTTGGCATGACGGTGATGCTCAAGCGGCCCTCGACCATATGACCAATGTGGCTACCGACCTCGCAGTGCTCGCGGCCACCGCAGCAGGCATCACCGTCGCCCGGCGCTTGTGGACGCGCTCTGCGGTAGTCGACGGCATGCTGCCTGCGCGGTTGGAGGACGGCAGCACCAAACTCTGGAAGCCCGAGCTTGCTCCGTTCCGCAGCCTGGTGCCGAGCGCTGCGTCAGCGCCCGATGCGCTGGGTGTCAGGCGGCTCGAGGGAGAGGCCTGGATCGAAATGGACGGGTACCACTATTCAGTGACGGACTCGGCCGGCAACGGCCAATGGCAGCTTCGCCCGCGCAACCAGCATGGCCCAGCGCTGCGAAATAACGGCGCCGGCGCCTGGCGTCTATGGAGCGAGCAACCGTCCGAATGGCGTGACACACACCGCATGTTCCGCCGCCTAGGCCCCCCCTTGGATGGCATGAGCGATGAGCAGATTGATGAAGTATTGAGCTTTCATGGATTGGCCGCGGATCAGTTGAGGGCCCTGCACGTCTACGGGCGAGCGCCGCAGCCAGGCTTGCTGGATAGCGCAGAGCGCTCAAGGCTCGACCGGCGCATACGCCGGATGGTCAGCCGTTTGCGCGGTGGTGAGCAGGTCGACGACATCACGGTGCTGCAACACGCCCAGGGCCTGCCAGGTGCCGATGGCCTGTCTTACCAGGCACTGGCCGAGCTGGCCTGGGCCCAGCGTCGTGTTTTGTTAGGGCGCCTTTATGACGCTATCCAAGTCACCGACACTGCCGACTGCGCACTGCTGCGCCGGGTGTTTCCTGGGCTGCACCGGCGTGCCGCGCAAGGGTTGCTGCGCTCGGCCAGCGGGGATGATCGCAGGCGCCTGTTGGCGACCGGCCGGGTCCCGCTACCCCTGGCGGAAGCCGCCAGGGGTAGCGTGCAGGACATTCGTCGGGCGCGCGTATTCGAGGGTTTCTTCCTGGACACGCCACAGAACGCCGACCTGGCACGCGTGGCCTTGGGGTTGCTCAAGCACCTGCCTGGCACCGCTCAGGGTGTACGTTGGCGGCTATTCGAAGGCTATCTCAACGGGCCACTGTTGATGTCCACCGAAGAGGGTACCGAGGCATTCGATCTGGTCCACTTAAATGGCTCCTTTCAGCTATTCGATGCACAGGGTGGGCGATATGGCGTGCCAGGGGAGATGTTCGACGTCATCGCCTTCGCGTACGCACCCGGCCAACGAGAGGCCATGACGGTAGGGGCCCCATTCGCACACAATTTGCGAGTCCTGCTTGGGCGCGTGGCGCTGCAACGACGCAGCGAAGTCGGCCGTCTGCTCGGCTTGCAGCGGCCCGGCGCTTTCCGGCCACCACGGCGGGTCGGCGAAGGTTTGTTGGGTTACCCCTTGGGGGGCTGCAACTCGGGTGGGCTTGGCCGTGGCGACAGGTCGCTTGCGGCAACCGTGCGGGACCTGTACCCGTCCTTCAGTGACGAGCAAGTGGCGGTCTGGAGCGAACGTGTCCAGTTGTCGGGCCGTCGGGTAGGGGAGGTTCTGGTTGAACTGAGGCAGGAGCTCACGGTGTTGCGTGACAGCTTGTGGGCGTGGATGGTGGAGTCAGACGGCGCGGTGAGGGACGACCGGATCAATGTGGTCGATACGCTGATCGACTGCTGGCGGCGTACGACCGACGCTGGGCAGGCCAATCTCAACATTGACCACGACTACCGCATGGTCCTGTACAACAATCAACCTGGCGAGCTTCCGGAAATCCCGGCGCAGGTCAGCTTTTCACATGTGTCGGATCTGTCGCTGCTGCGCATGGAGCTGCAAGATATTCCAACGAGCTTTCTGCTGGCCTTCCCTAATCTGAGAGAGCTGGACCTCGGGGGCAACGTTTTGACGCGTTTGCCGCAACCTCTGCTGCAAATGCAGCACTTGCGCCAGCTGACCCTGACCAACAACCAGATTGTCTTGAGTAGCAGCCAGGCGGCTACCCTGGGAAGCGCCAGCGGGCTGGAATACATCGATTTGTCCCACAACCCGCTGGGGCGCACGTTCACGCTCCGAGGGCTGGGGGCACTGCGGTGGCTGAACATGCGCAACACTGGGGTCGACCAGTTCCCCGCTGGGCTGAGCGATAACCCTGGGTTGCTTTACGTGGATTTGCGCGAGAACCGTATCAGGCAGGTCCCGGCGTGGTTCCATGAAGTGCCTGTGGCATTTCGACGAAGGATCAGGCTGGCCGGGAATCCGTTCGGGGAGGCCGAGCTGATACGCCTGCAAGCTTCTCTGATGGCACCACTTGCACCGTCTGATGAGGCGTTTCTGCGCGAACAGATCGTTCGTGCCCGTGATGTCTGGGGGGACGCTGTGGGGCCACGTTATCGAGGGCTGCTGGTGGCCGCGTGGGAAGCTGTGGATGTAGGGGAGCCTGCAGACCGCTTCTTCCGTGTGCTGCAGCAACTGCTGCATTCCGCCGACTTTCACATCGATGCTCAGGCAATGGCGCAGCGGGTGCTGAGCCTGTTGCAGGCGATGGCGAAGGAGCCAGCCCTGCGTGAGCAACTGTTGACCGTTGCCAACGATGAGTGGGGGTGCCAGGACGGCGCTACCTGGTGTCTGAGCAACCTTGAATTGAACAGGCTGGTGTGGAATGCCCAGTCCGGTGATCACGGGGGTACCGAACAGAGCTTGATTGATTTGGGGCGGCGTTTGTGGCGCCTGGACGAAGTTGACCGCCTTGCCGTACAGGAGATCATCGACCGCGGTGGCAATCCCGATGAAAGCGAGGTGGGGCTCGCCTATCGTCTGGGTTTGCGCCATCGTCTGAATTTGCCCATCGAGGTGGGCGAGATGAGTTTCCGTCCGCTGGCAGGGGTCACGGATGAGCATCTGGCTCGGGCAGAAGCGGCTGTCTACCAGGCCGAAACGCAGGAAGCGGTGGCACGCTCGCTGGTGGATCGCACGTTTTGGCAGGCGCACCTGGAACGCGCCCAACCCGATACTTTCGCCCAGGTGGACCTCCCATTCCGCCGCCGTCTGGATGCAGTACTCGACGACGAGGCACTCACGGACGAGGAGCGGCGTGACCAGTCGGACGCCATTCTGGGGGAGCAGCGGGCGGCGCGGCGTGGCTTGATGTTGGATGTGACGCTCAGGCTTCTGGCGTCCGGCCCGGCGGACCCTCCCATAGAGGTGCGCTGACAGTCCCCGAGGAAGGCAAGGCCTTGTGCAGTTTTGTCCGCAGTGGCTTTGGACTATGCTCAGTCAGGGTGTTGGCTGTTTCCCATAACGCTTGCATCCTGGGCTGAAGCCTCATTGGAAACCGCCAGTTACTTTTCCCTGACCAACTGATGTTCGAAGTGGTTTAGGCTCCGGGTCGGATTTTTCTCCGTGATCTGTAGTCACTGGTTTATCGAGACAATAAGGAGATGCGTATGCTCGTCCGGTCACTGACCCTCGCCACCTTGCTCGCCGTCACTGGCCCGTTGTTCGCCGCCGACAGTGATGCCCCTCTGGCCAAGGAGCTGGGCAAGGCACGGCCTTTGGTGATCATTGCGCCCAGTTCAGCCGACCCTACGTTGCGGGGGTTGAACGAGGCGCTCAAGGATCCCGCTACCCAAGCGGCATTCAAGGAGCGCGGCGTGGTTGTCTACAGCGTCGCCAACATGATGGGCAAGCGCGAGGACAAGAACCTCGAACAGCAGACCACCATGGCGCTGATCCGTGAGCTCAAGCTGGGTGCGAGCAAGGGCACCAAAGTGATCCTCGTGGGCAAGGATGGCGAGCGGCATATGCTCAAGGATGACGAGTCGGGCGAGAAGCTCGATCCGCAGGCCATCATCAAGGCGGTCGATGAATTGCCAGCGACCGAGAAGGCTGTGGCCGCCCCGGAACCGGTTGCGGCCGTTCCTGAGCCCAAGGCCAAGGACAGCAAACCCGCCAAACCCGCCAAGCCTGCAGCGCCGCCCAAGCCGCTGGAGGACTGACAGGGCTCACCCGCTCCTCGCTGTATGCCGTAGGAGCGGGCGCACTGCTGCTCTGTAATCTGACAACTCTGGACATCCAGTCCTATACATCGCGCTGATTGTGGTGATGTATCGGCGACGCTCCCTCACGCTCTAATGGCTCCTCTATTGCACTTATGTGGAGCTTCATCATGATTGATGCACGGAAAAACCTCGGCCTGTTCGGCGCCGCCTTGATCGGCAGCATGGCCCTTGGCAGTAGTGCCTTCGCTGTAGAACCACTGTCCCAGGGTTATCAACTGGCATCTGCCAAGGCGCCGGGGGAAGGCAAATGTGGTGAAGGCAAGTGCGGCGCCGACGACAAGGCCACTAAGAGTGAAGGCAAGTGCGGTGAAGGCAAATGCGGCGCAAAGCCCAAGACCGACGCCAAAGGCTGACGACCTGCCCATGGGTTAAGCAACGCCCCGCCTGCAGGTCAGGTGGGGCGTTGTGCGTGTTGTGGAGATCTTTACCGATGAGCCTCTTACCCTTGTTCACCGGCCTTGGCCTGCGCCGTGGTCTGATGCCCGAGCTGCTGACTCTCGATGAGGGTGCGCTGGACTTTCTGGAGTGTGCACCGGAAAACTGGATCGGAGTTGGGGGCGCCTACGGCCGTAGCCTGTCGCAGCTCACCGAGCGGTTTGCGCTGACCTGCCATGGTTTGTCGTTGTCGCTGGGGGGGAGCCTGCCGCTGAACCTCGAACTGCTGGAACAGACGCGACAGTTCCTCGATCGCCATAAGGTGCGCCTGTACAGTGAACATTTGAGCTACTGCAGCGATGACGGCCATCTCTATGACTTGATGCCGATCCCCTTTACCGACGAGGCGGTACACCAGGTTGCAGGCAGAATCCGCCAGGCCCAGGACCATCTCCAGCGGCGTATTGCCGTGGAAAATATCAGCTATTACGCCGCGCCTTATCAAGCGCTGAGTGAGCTGGACTTCATCCGGGCAGTGCTCGCGGAGGCCGATTGCGACCTGCTGCTGGACGTCAACAACCTGTTCGTCAATGCCTGCAACCAGGGTTACGACGCCCTGGCTTTTCTCCGCGGGCTGCCGGCTGCGCGGGTCACCGCCATGCATGTAGCCGGGCATTACGATGAAGCACCGGACTTCAAGGTCGACACCCACGGCGCGCCGGTAAAGGATGACGTCTGGGCCTTGTTCGCACTGGCCTGCCAGCGCTTTGGGGCGCAACCGACAGTCCTTGAACGTGACTTCAACTACCCGCCGTTGGCCAAGCTACTTGAAGAAACCGCGCGCATCCGTGCGATACAGCAGGGGGTGTCGCATGGGCAAAACGTTGCGTGAGCAGCAGTTCACCTTGGCCCGGCACCTGCGCGACCCAGGCCGGCATCCCCCTCCGCCTGGTATTGAAGAGCGCCGCTTGAAGGTCTATCGCGAGCTGTTCTACGGCGCCATCGAAGGCCTGCTGGCGGGCAGTTTCCCGGTGTTGCGCCAGACCTTGGGCGAGCCGCGCTGGCATGCACGGGTGCGTGATTTCTACGCCAACTACCGCAGCCAAACCCCGCTGTTCACCCAGGTTGCCGAGGCGTTCATCGACTACCTTCAGGGCATCCAGGCTGATACCCCGTGGCAGCTGGAGCTTGCGCACTACGAGTGGGTTGAGGCGCAGCTCTACCTGAGCGATGCCGAAGACCCGCCCCACGACCCACAGGGCGATTTGCTGCAGGGCGAACCGCTGTTGTCGTGCACGGCCAGGGTACTGGCCTATCAATGGCCGGTGGAGCGTATTGGCCCTGACTTCCAGCCAGAGCACGCCCCTGAGCTGCCAACCTTGCTGATGGTGTATCGCGATGCCAGCCTGCAAGTGCGCTTTTCACGCCTGGCGCCCATGGCGTACCGCTTGCTGGCACAGGTGAACGGCAGTGGGCGCGAGCGCTTGCAGGCTTTGGGAGCAGACCATCAGCAAGGCCTGGCGCTGCTCGAGAGCCTGCGTGGGCTAGGTGTTGTGATCGGTACGCGCTGAACTGAAAACGGGCTCGTCGCCAGCGGCGACGAGCCCGTCGTTGTGCGTACTGCTCAGGTTCGGGCAGCGAAGCGCCCTTTGAGCCAGTGATCAAGGCTCAGGCGGCCGGCGCCGTTGAGCAGAAGCGGCAGCAGTGCCACCAGATAGATCACCGGCAACTTGAAGTTGCCGAAGCCTTGGTCAGTAAAGGCGTAGCCCTGCGCCAGTTCCGCCAGGGTCCACCAGTGCATCGGCCAGTGCACTGCGGCTATCGCAACCACTGTGATCACCATCAACCCTGCCGAAGCAAACCGCGTGCCGAGCCCCAGCAACAACAACAGTGGCAGAATCAACTCGGCCCACATCGACAGCTGCCAGTTCAGCTCTGCCGGCAGCACATTGAAGGGGAACGGGAAACTCTCCTGCAAATCGGCAAACCAATTGCTGCCATTGAATTTCTCGACGCCGGATTCAAAGAACTCCCAGGCCAGAAAAAGCCGTAACGGCAGGTCGGCGCTCCAGTTGCCGAAGCGGTCGACGGTGGTGAGGGTGCGGCTCAGGGTGGTCATGATTTTTTTCCTCAGGAAAGGGCTGCGCCACTGCGGCGCTGGTAATGCGCCAGTTTGGCGGTGAGCTTGAGCGCCATGGCTGCGAACATCAGGGCGAAAGCCAGCGGGTACCAACCGCCCATGGGGATGCGGTTGTAGAACGACAGGCAGAACACCCCGGCCAACACCCACATGCCGGTGCTGTGCAGGGCTTTCCAGGCCCGCCCGCCGAGCAGGCGCATGGGGGCCTTGAAAGAGGTCAGGGTCAACATCAGCAGGAAGAGGTAGCCGATGCTGCCGGGCAGGCTGGATGTCACCGTGCGGCCGGCCCAGAACAGTTCTGGAAACTGCTGGGCGTAGCGGTAGATCAAAACGCCGTGCACGGTGTGGGAAAAGGCGAAAGCCAGGCCCAGGAAACGCCGTTCGCGCAACATTCGCCTGCTTGCGGGGCCTGGCACCAAGGCCACCAGCGAGGACGCCAGGAACGCCAGCAGAAACAGTGCGAAGGAGCTGCGTGCGGTGGCACGGATGGCGCTGCGCAAGCCGTCCGAGCCGAGTGGATGAGCGGCGAGGACCACCGCCGTCATGATCAGGGTCAAACCGGCGAGGGCGGCAAAAAGCTTCCAGCCGGAGGGAAGGGCGATGGCTCTCATCAAGGGGCTCCCGGTGTGTCAATGTGTGACCGGAAGTGTGGCGGGGTTGGGTATCTGCAGTGTGTCAGCGCAGGCTGCGTTGTGTATCGGACTGTAGTTATGGATTGCGTAGGAAAACCTCATTGCGGCGCATCGGAGCCTCGCACCGCGAAGTAGTCACGCATGGTTCATTTCAGCTCGATCTGTGCGCACAGCCCGCCGCCCTGGCGGTTACTCAGGGTCAACCGCCCTCCCATGGCCTGGGTCAACTGCTGGGCAATGGCCAACCCCAGGCCGGTGCCCCCGGTGCTGCGGTTGCGCGAGCTTTCCACCCGGTAGAACGGCTTGAGCACTTCGTTGAGCTCCGCTTCGGGAATGCCTGGGCCCTCGTCGAGCACGCGAATCAAGATCAGCCCGTGGTCACGGCTGACCTCCAGCTGGGCCTTGCCGGCGAACTTCAGGGCATTGTCCAGCAGGTTGACCAGCACCCTGCGCAATGCATGCGGGCGCGCTTCCAGCAAGCTGCCGGTAATGCCATGGCGTTCGACTTGAGCCCCGCTGTCCTGGTAGTCGAACACCACGCTGTCGAGGAAGGCATCGAGGTTGATGCGGCAGGTAGGCTCGGTGTTGATGTCCATGCTGCGGGCATAGGCCACGCCTTCGCGCACCAGGTGCTCCATGGCATCCAGGTCATGCCACAACTTATCCTTTTCAACCCCCTCATCCATGACTTCCACACGCAGCTTCATGCGTGTGATCGGCGTTTGCAGGTCGTGGGAAATCGCTGCCAGCAATTGCATGCGTTCTTTGAGGTACGCCGCGATGCGCGCCTGCAGGGCATTGAACGCCGTGGCGGCATATTGCACCTCGCGCGGGCCGCTTTCGTCCAGCCGCATGCCCGGTTTGTCCGGGTCGAGGTCGTCCAGTGCCTTGATCAGGCGGGTCAGCGGGCCGATGGCCAGGCGTACGGCCAGCCAGGTACAGAACAGCAACACGGCCAGCTGGATCAGCAGCACCCCTGGCAACCACTTGGCCACGGGCACGGGCGTCGGGGTTACGTCGATGGTCAGTGGCGCCCCGTCGGCCAGGCGCAGGTGGGCTTGAAAGTGTGCGTTCGGCCCGGGGATGTCCTGGAATGTCAGGCGATAGCCGTTGCCGATCGCCTTGACGATCGACTCCGCCGCCATGGGAGGGTCTTCGCTGGGCATTGCCGCGCCCGTCAGCCCTTCATCCAGCCGGTAGCGGTAGGTGCGTCGCTCGAGGCGCGGCAACCAGGCGGCGCGTTCGGCGGCGGGCAGGCGGTCGAGAATGGCCACCGAGGTGGCGACGTCCTGTTCCAGGTTGTTGAGCATCATCGAACGGCTGCTGATGTAGCGCTCGTAGGCCTGCAGGCTGAATGACAGCCCGTAGGCCAGCACCAGCCCAGTGAAGAAGATCAGCGCCAGGCGCGAAGCCAGCGTGCGTGGCCACTTCATGACGGCGACTCGAGCAGCTGCACCGGCAGCGAAAACACATAGCCTTCGCTGCGTACGGTCTTGATGCAGCTGGGTTCACGGGCATCGTCACCCAGGCGCTGGCGCAGCCGGCTGACCAGCAGGTCGATGGAGCGGTCGAAGATGTCGGCCTCGCGGCCCTGCGTCAGGTTGAGCAGTTGTTCGCGGCTGAGCACCCGTTGCGGGTGGTCGAGAAACACCCGCAACAGGCGGTATTCGGCGCCGCTGAGGGCAACCAGGGTGCCTTCGCTGTCGAGCAGGTGGCGTGCGGTGGTGTCCAGGCGCCACTGGCCGAAGGCGAGCAGGCGGCTGCTTTCGCTGATGGTCAGGTTGGGCGGCAGCATGCGCGTGCGGCGCAGCACGGCATTGATACGCGCCAGCAGTTCGCGGGCGGAGAAGGGCTTGGTCAGGTAGTCGTCGGCGCCCATTTCCAGGCCGATGATGCGGTCGGTCTCGTCGTTGCGCGCGGTCAGCATCAGCACCGGCGTGTTGCGGTGCTTGCCGGCGCGCAGTTCGCGGCACAGCAGCAGGCCGTCATCGCCCGGCATCATGATGTCGAGGACGATCAGGTCGACGCTGTTGGCTTCGAGGAAGGCGCGCATCTGCCGGCCATCGGCGACGATGCTGGTGCGCAGGCCGTTCTTCTTCAGGTAGTTGCCGACCAGTTCGCGGATCTCGCGGTCGTCGTCGACGATCAGGATGTGATCGACATGTTCCATCGCTGGGGTCCTGTGCAAGGGGGGGTGGGCGCAGTGTATCGAGCAGGCGGGCGCTTGCCTGCAGGGGTTTGTATTGCAGTGTATCTGGCGCCTGCACAGATACAGCAGGAAGCACATCACAGGTTTGGCGACACATGCGCGATACCTGGCGGGGGTGAAATGGCTCTCGACCGGGGAGCAATACTCCTCACCCTTCGAAGCTGCACAGGAGCGATACCATGAACGTCAAAACCCTTGCTTGCGCCAGCCTGTTCGCGGTGCTCAGCTTTGGCACACTGGCTGCCCAGGCCGCCAGCATGCCGATGAACGAAAACAGTGCCATGCAGTATCGCTATGGCGACCATCTGGACGTTAAGAAAGTGCTGTCCGTCAAAGATGATCAAAGCAACGCCTGTGGCGTTGTCAACACTCGCATGAACTACCTGGACTCCAAAGGCCAGCACGAGAGTGTCGAATACCGCTCCTACGCCACGGCGGGTTGCCATGACAATTGATCATCGCGCGCTGTTGAAGGTGGGCGGCGTGGTCTTGGCGCTCGTCGGCCTGGGCCTGGCCGGCCACTTGATGGCCCGCGACAGCTACGGCGCCATGCCTTCGCTGTCAGGGGCCAGCGAGTGGCTCAACTCGCCGCCGCTGGATGCCCCGGCGCTCAAGGGCAAAGTGGTGCTGGTGGACTTCTGGACCTGGGACTGCATCAACTGCCAGCGCAGCTTGCCGCATGTGAACGACTGGGCCCGGCGTTATGCCGACCAGGGGCTGGTGGTGGTAGGTGTGCATACGCCGGAGTACGCCTACGAGCACGATGTCGCTCAGCTGAAAAGCAAAGTGACCCGCCTGGGCATCGGTTACCCGGTGGCGGTAGACAACGATTACCGGGTGTGGAATGCCTGGGGCAATCAGTTCTGGCCCGCGCATTACTTCGTCGATCGACAGGGGCAGGTTAGGCATGTGCACGTTGGCGAGGGGGATTATGACGGGCAGGAGAAAGTCATCCAGGCGTTGCTGGATGAAAAAGGTTGATGGGTGTCTGTGCCGGCCTCTTCGCGGGGCAAGCCCGCTCCCACAGCCATTGCGCTGAGTCGAGTATCAGCGGTGGCCTGTGGGAGCCGGCTTGGCCCGCGAAAGGGCCGGTGCTGGCTCAGCTGAAGCTGGCAAAATGCGCCTGCATCCGCCCCGCATCGGCCTCGCGCCCGCTGAACAGCTCGAACGCCTTGACCGCCTGGAATACCGCCATGTTGCTGCCATCCAGCGTTCGGCAGCCCAAAGCCCGCGCCGCGCGCAGCAGTTCGGTTTCCAGTGGGAAATAGATGATTTCAGCCACCCACAGCCGCGCATGCAGCAGCTCCACCGGCAGTGGTGTGCCTGGCAACTTGGCCATGCCGACCGGCGTGGTGTTGACCAAGCCATCCGCCTCGGCCAGTTCACTGGCCAAGTCAGTACCGATGACTGCCCGGCCTACGCCGAAACGTGCATTGAGGTTGTCGACCAGCGCCTGCGCGCGTGCCGCATCCACTTCGAACAGCACCAGCCGCTCGACCCCTTCGCCCAGCAACGCATGGGCCACCGCTGACCCCGCGCCGCCCGCGCCCATCTGCACCACCTGGCGCCGGGCCACATCGGGCAGGCCGCGGCGCAAGCCTTCGGCAAAGCCCAGGCAATCGGTGTTGTGGCCGACGCGCTTGCCGTCCTTGAGGACCACAGTGTTTACCGCACCGATACCACTGGCCTCTTCGGACAATTCGTCGAGCAGCGGCAGGATCGCCTGCTTGAACGGGTAGGTAATGTTCAGCCCGGTAAAGCCGGTGTGCTGGGCGGCATCCAGCAGTTGCGGCAGGGCGCTGTCGTCCAGTTGCAACTGGTCGGCATCGATCAGGCGATAGAGATAACGCAGGGCCTGGGCATCGCCTTCGTGTTCGTGCAGGGCAGGCGTGCGCGAAAGCTGGATGCCACGGCCGATCAGGCCGGCAAGGATGGCTGGCTGGGTCATGCGGCCTGCTCCCGCAGCGTTTCGGCGAAGTGGCTCAGGGCCATGCGGTAGCCGTGGCTGCCCAGGCCGCAGATCACACCGACGGCGATTGACGAAACGAACGACAGGTGGCGGAAGGGCTCACGCTTGTGCACGTTGGACAGGTGCACTTCGATCACCGGCAGTTCACTGGCGACCAGTGCGTCGCGGATCGCCACCGAGGTGTGGGTCCATGCACCGGGGTTGATGACGATACCGGCGCAACGGTTGCGGGCCGCGTGGATCCAGTCGATCAGTTCGCCTTCATGGTTGGTCTGGCGGAATTCGATTTCCAGACCGTGGGCGTGTGCCGTGTCGGCACAGCTCTGCGCAAGGTCGGCAAGGGTTTCACGGCCGTACTGAGCGGGTTCGCGGGTACCCAGCATATTCAGGTTAGGGCCGTTGAGCACGAGGATAAGGGGCTTCATGGCGGGCTTCGCTTTATTGTTGTTGAACGCCTTTATGTTTGTACCACCCGGTTAGTTTCGTCAATTGGGTTGGCTGTCGCAGGGGGAAAAGTGGGCGATTATCGGACTGATGTTGCACGTGCCCGCCAACAGCCCGCAGTCATATCAATGCTCGATTACACAATTGTAATGTTCACGCCACCGCCCCGATAACCACCGCTCCCTACAGTCCGTCGCCAACGCTCGCCGACGAGGACATCGAAGTGCCCACCCCCCGCAAGATCGTCATGCTCTGCCTGTTGCTGACGGCCGCCGCCAGCGCCCAGGCAGGGCAAGGCCTGAGCCTGCCCGAGGCGCTCGCCGCGGCCTTTGCCAACAACCCCGAGCTGGCCGCCGCCGGCCGCGAGATTGGCATTGCCGAGGGCGAGCGTCGCCAGGCATGGCTGCTGCCCAACCCTGAATTGTCCTGGGAAGTCGAAGACACCCGCCGCGACACCAGCACCACCACCGTTACCCTCAGCCAGCCGCTGGAGCTGGGCGGCAAGCGCGGTGCGCGCATCGCCGTTGCCGGCAGCGGCCAGGCCATCGCCCAGCTCGAACTGGAGCGTCAGCGCAACGGCCTGCGTGCCGATGTGGTGCAGGCATTTCACGCCGCCCTGCGCGCGCAGACCGCGCTGGCGTTGGCGCAGCAATCGCAGGCGCTGACCGAGCGAGGGGTGCGGGTGGTGCAGGGCCGGGTCAGCGCAGGCCAGTCGTCGCCGGTGCAAAGCACCCGCGCCCAGGTGCAGCTGGCTCAGGCGCAAGCCGAGGTACGTCGCGCCGAAACCCAACAGGCAGTGGCCTATCAGGCACTGGCGCGGCTGACTGGCAGCCCGGTGACGATGTTCGACCGGTTGTCGGCTGCCGAATTGTCCCCCGGTACGGCGCCAAAGGCCGAAACCCTGCTCGACAAGGTGGAGCAGACCGCCGACTGGCGCCTGGCCGCTGCGCAGATCGAACGTGGCGAGGCCTCGTTGGGTTCGGCCAAAGCCCAGCGTATTCCGGACCTGACCGTGAGCATCGGCAGCCAGTACAGCCGCGAAGATCGCGAGCAGGTCAACGTGGTGGGGTTATCCATGCCGCTGCCGCTGTTCGACCGCAACCAAGGCAATGTGCTGGCCGCAGCCCGCCGTACCGACCAGGCCCGCGACCTGCGCAATGCCGTCGAGCTGCGCGTGCGCAGCGAAACCCGCAGCGCCGTCAGCCAGTGGCACACGGCAATGCAGGAGGTTGACGCCTATGACCGGACCATCCTGCCCTCGGCGCAACAGGCCGTGGACACCGCCACCCGTGGTTTCGAGATGGGCAAGTTCGCCTTCCTCGACGTGCTCGATGCCCAACGCACGCTGATCGAGGCGCGCGGGCTGTACCTCGAGGCGCTCGCTGCGGCGACCGACGCGCGTGCACAGGTCGAGCGAATCTACGGCGACCTTGAGGGTTTGAGCAAAACACCGAACAGCAGGAGCAACCATGAATAACCCACGCAAGCTGGCCCTTCTGGCCGCCGCCATCGCCGTGCTCGGCCTTGGCGGCCTCGCCTGGACCGGCAACCTCGGGCAAGCCCGCAGTGGCGAGGCCAGCCACGACGACCACGGTGAAGGCAGCCACGGCCACGCTGAAGAAGCGGGTGAAGTGCATGAGGAAGAAGAAGGCCAGTTGCACTTGAGCAGCACCCAGATCGAGGCCGCCGGCATTCAGCTGGCCGCTGCAGCGCCGCGTGAACTGGGCACCGCGATCAGTTTCCCCGGCGAAATCCGCTTCGATGAGGATCGCACCGCGCACGTGGTCCCCCGAGTGCCCGGCGTGGTTGAGGCGGTGCACGCCGACCTCGGCCAGGCGGTCAAGCGTGGCCAGGTACTGGCTGTGATCGCCAGCCAGCAGATTTCCGACTTGCGCAGCGAGCAGCAGGCCGCCCAGCGCCGCCTCGAGCTGGCGCGCCTGACCTTCCAGCGCGAGCAGCAACTGTGGCAGGAGCGCATCAGTGCCGAGCAGGACTATCAGCAGGCCCGTCAGGCCCTGCAGGAGGCCGAGATCGCCTTGGCCAATGCCCGGCAGAAAGTCGCCGCAGTCGGCCCGGCCGGGGCGGGCAACCGGTACGAGCTGCGGGCGCCTTTTGATGCGGTGGTGGTGGAGAAGCACCTGACCGTGGGTGAAGTGGTCGATGAGACCAGCAACGCGTTCACCCTTTCTGACCTGAGCAGGGTCTGGGCCACGTTCGCCGTGGCCCCACGCGACCTGCTCAAGGTCACCACCGGGCGCAGCGTCACCGTCAGCGCACCGGACCTCGGCGCCGAGGTCGAGGGCAAGGTCAACTACGTCGGCAGCCTGCTCGGCGAGCAGAACCGCGCCGCCACCGTCCGCGCCACCCTGGCCAACCCCAACGGCGCCTGGCGCCCCGGGCTGTTCGTCAACATCGCTGTCAGCGTCGAGCGCTTCAACGCCGCCGTGGTGGTACCAGAAAGCGCACTGCAGACCTGGGAGCAGCAGACCGTGGTGTTTGCCCGTACCGAAGAGGGCTTCGAGGCTCGCCCAGTGAAGGCCGGGCGGCGTGACGCAGGCCAGGTGGAAATCACCGAAGGCCTCGCGGCCGGTACCCAGGTGGCTGCTGCGGGCAGCTTCGTCCTCAAGTCGGAGCTCGGCAAGGGCTCCGCCGAGCACAGTCATTGATCATGGGGATGCTTGCATGTTCGAACGCCTGATCCAATTCGCCATCGAGCAGCGCCTGGTGGTGATGCTTGCCGTGGTGCTGATGGCCGCCGTGGGTATCCACAGCTACCAGCAACTACCGATCGATGCGGTACCCGATATCACCAACGTCCAGGTGCAGATCAACACTGCCGCGCCCGGCTATTCGCCGCTGGAAACCGAACAGCGCATCACCTTCGCCATCGAAACCGCCATGGCCGGCCTGCCGGGGCTCAAGCAGACCCGCTCGCTGTCGCGCTCCGGCCTGTCACACGTGACGGTCATCTTCGACGATGGCACCGACCTGTTCTTTGCCCGGCAACTGGTCAACGAGCGCCTGCAGGTGGCTCGCGAGCAGTTGCCCGCCGGTATTGAGGCCAGCATGGGGCCGATTTCCACCGGGTTGGGGGAAATCTTCCTGTGGACGGTGGAAGCCGAGGAGGGCGCACTCAAGGACGACGGTACGCCCTACACGGCCACCGACCTGCGGGTGATCCAGGACTGGATCATCAAGCCGCAGTTGCGCAACGTGCCGGGGGTGGCTGAGGTCAACAGCATCGGTGGCCACGCCAAGCAATACCTGATCGCCCCAGAGCCCAAGCGCCTGTCGGCGTACAAACTCACCCTCAACGACCTGATCGCCGCCCTGGAGCGCAACAACGCCAACGTCGGGGCGGGCTACATCGAGCGCAACGGCGAGCAGTTGCTGATCCGTGCCCCGGGGCAGTTGGCCTCGGCCGAGGACATCGCCAATATCGTCATCTCCAGCGCCGACGGCACGCCCATCCGTGTCAGCCATGTCGCGCAGGTCGGCCTGGGCGAGGAGCTGCGCTCCGGTGCTGCCACCGAAAACGGCCGTGAAGTGGTGCTGGGCACGGTGTTCATGCTGGTCGGTGAAAACAGCCGCACGGTGGCCCAGGCGGTCGCGGCCAAGCTCGTAGAGATCAACCGTAACCTGCCAAAGGGCGTGGTCGCGGTGACGGTGTATGACCGCACCAACCTGGTCGAGAAGGCTATCGCCACGGTCAAGAAGAACCTCATCGAGGGCGCGATCCTGGTGGTCGCCGTGCTGTTCCTGTTCCTGGGCAATATTCGCGCCGCGCTCATCACTGCCATGGTGATCCCGCTGTCGATGCTGTTCACCTTCACCGGCATGTTCAGCAACAAGGTCAGCGCCAACCTCATGAGCCTTGGCGCCCTGGACTTCGGCATCATCGTCGACGGCGCGGTGGTGATCGTCGAAAACGCCATCCGCCGCCTCGCCCATGCCCAGCAACGCCACGGCCGCATGCTGACCCGTGGCGAACGTTTTCACGAGGTGTTTGCTGCCGCCCGTGAAGCGCGCCGGCCGCTGATCTACGGCCAGTTGATCATCATGGTGGTGTACCTGCCGATCTTTGCCCTGACTGGGGTCGAAGGCAAGATGTTCCACCCCATGGCCTTCACCGTGGTAATGGCCCTGCTGGGCGCCATGATCCTCTCGGTGACCTTCGTGCCGGCAGCCATCGCGTTGTTCGTCACCGGCAAGGTCAAGGAGGAAGAGGGCGTGCTGATGCGCACTGCGCGCAAACGTTATGCCCCTGTGCTGGCCTGGGTGCTGGGCCGGCGCAAGCTGGCGTTTACCGGCGCCGCGTTACTGGTGCTGCTGTCCGGCATCATGGCCAGCCGCATGGGCAGCGAGTTCATCCCCAGCCTCAGCGAAGGCGACTTTGCCTTGCAGGCGCTGCGTGTACCGGGCACCAGCCTGTCGCAGTCGGTGGACATGCAACAGCGCCTGGAGCGCGCGATCATCACCCAGGTCCCGGAAGTGCAGCGGGTGTTTGCCCGTACCGGCACGGCCGAAATCGCCTCCGACCCGATGCCGCCGAACATCTCCGACGCCTACGTGATGCTGCACCCGCGCGAGCAATGGGCCGACCCTGGCAAGCCGCGTGAGGCGCTGATTGCCGAGGTGCAACGCGCCGCCGCCAGCGTGCCTGGCAGCAACTATGAGATGTCGCAACCGATCCAGCTGCGCTTCAACGAGCTGATTTCCGGTGTGCGCAGCGACGTGGCGGTGAAGGTATTCGGTGACGACATGGAGGTGCTCAACCGCACCGCCGCGCAGATCGCCGCCAGCCTGCAGCAGGTGCCGGGTGCGTCGGAAGTGAAGGTGGAACAGACCACCGGCCTGCCAGTGCTGACCATCGACATCGACCGCGACAAGGCAGCGCGGCATGGCTTGAACGTGGGTGATGTGCAGGACGCCATCGCCATTGCCGTGGGCGGGCGCACGGCGGGCACGCTGTATGAAGGCGACCGCCGCTTCGACATGGTGGTGCGCCTTGCCGAGACGCTGCGCACCGATGTCGATGGCTTGGCCAGCCTGTTGATCCCAGTGCCTGCAAACGCGGCAGGCGGGGCTGGGCAAATCGGTTTCATTCCCCTGTCGCAAGTGGCGACACTGAACCTGCAACTAGGGCCGAACCAGGTCAGCCGCGAAGACGGCAAGCGTGTGGTGGTGGTCAGCGCCAACGTGCGCGGACGTGACCTGGGCTCGTTTGTCGAAGAGGCAGAGCAGACCCTGCTGCAGCAAGTGCCGATTCCACCCGGCTACTGGACCCGCTGGGGCGGCCAGTTCGAGCAGTTGCAGTCGGCCGCCGAGCGCCTGCAGGTGGTGGTGCCGGTAGCATTGCTGCTGGTGATGGGCTTGCTGCTGATGATGTTCAACAACCTGCGCGATGGCCTGCTGGTGTTCACCGGTATTCCTTTTGCCTTGACCGGCGGTGTGCTGGCGCTGTGGCTGCGGGACATTCCGCTGTCGATTTCGGCCGGCGTTGGTTTTATCGCGTTGTCTGGGGTGGCGGTGCTCAATGGCCTGGTGATGATTGCCTTTATCCGTAGCTTGCGCGAAGAAGGGCGCAGCTTGCGCGTTGCCGTTGAGGAGGGGGCGCTGACGCGCTTGCGGCCCGTGCTGATGACGGCGCTGGTGGCATCGCTCGGGTTTATCCCGATGGCGCTGGCCACGGGCACCGGGGCTGAAGTGCAGCGGCCGCTGGCGACGGTGGTGATTGGCGGGATCCTCTCATCCACGGCGCTGACCTTGCTGGTGTTGCCGGCGCTTTACCAGTGGGCGTATCGGCGTGAAGAGGCTGAGGAGGGTTGAGATGGCCGGGGCTGCTGAGCAGCCCATTCGCGACACCAGGCCGCTCCCACAGCTACAGCGTTGGGGGCGTGCTTGCCGCGAAGGGGCCGCAAATGCTCAAAGGGCGCTACCGGCTGCTCGCCGTTGGCCGTCCACAGCCGGCTCTTCATGCAACGAAATCCGTGAAGTCTCCGGCAACGCCAACCCGCCCACCATCGCCACCAGTGCGATCACCACCAGGTAAAACGCCGGTGCCAGGCTGCTGCCGGTCTGCCCGATCAGCCAGGTCGCCACCAGCGGCGCGGTACCGCCAAACAGGGTATAGGCCACGTTGTAGGTAATCGCCGAGGCGGTATAGCGGGTGCGGGTGGGGAAGCTCTCCGACAACAGCGCCGCGGTCACCACGCCACTGCTCAATGCTCCCACCGCCAGCAGCATTACCCCCAGCAGCGCCCCCGACATCGAGCCGGAGCTGGCCAGCCAGTAGGCCGGGAACACGCAGACCATCACCCACAGGCACGTGAAGCCGATGGTCTTGCGCCGCCCCACCCGGTCCGAGAACGCGCCGGCCAACGGGCAACCGATGGCGGCGAACAGCAGCGCCACGGTAGTGACCAGCAACGATTGCGCGCGGGTCAGGTTGCCGACCAGTTGCAGGTAGGTGGCGAAGTAAGTGGTGAACATGTAGAACGACAGCGCCGTGAGCGAAATGAACGCCCCCAGGTTGCGTATGGCCCGGCCATGGTGGCGCAAGGTGTCCTTGAGCGGCGAATGCTCATGCACCTTGCCTTGGGCGATGGCCTCGCGGAACGCCGGGGTTTCCTCCATGCGCCAGCGCAGGTACAGGCCCACCAGGCCCAGCGGCGCCGCGACCAGGAAGGGTATGCGCCAGCCCCAGGCCGCCATCGCCTCGGCCGACAGGCTGGCTTCCAGGCCGTAGGCGATCACGGCCGCGCAGGCAAACGCCGAGAAGGTCGACACGGGCACGAAGCTGCCGTAGAACGCGCGCTTGTTCTGTGGCGCATGTTCCATCAGGTAAGCGCATGCCCCGGCGTATTCGCCGCCGGCCGAGAACCCTTGCAGGCAGCGCGCCAGGGTCAGCAGCGCCGGGGCGGCGAGGCCGATGCTGGCGTAGGTCGGCAACAGGCCGATCAGCGTGGTGGAGCCGGCCATCAGCAGGATCGTCAGCGACAGGATGCGCTTGCGCCCGAGCCGGTCGCCCAAGGCGCCGAACACGATCCCGCCGAGCGGCCGCAAGGCAAACGCCACGGCAAACACGGCGAAGGTCTTGAGCAAGGCCACGCTGGCATCACCGCTGGCGAAGAACTGGCTGGCGATGAGGGTGGCGAGGAAGCCGTAGACGGCAAAGTCGAACCACTCGACGAAATTGCCGATCGCCGAGGCGGCGATCACCCGGCGCAGGGTGGCGGGGGATACCTCATGAGTTGCAGACATGTGGGAACGCTCCGGTTTCCAAAGGCAGCCTGGAGGGAAAGTGAGGCGGTCCGGGCCGCTTCATCATTTTTGTTACAGCCAGTAGACCGGCGCAGGTGGGAGGGCGCTTTGTCGAGGGCGACACCGGGATATCTTTTTTGACCACCCCAAAGCGGGCTTGCCCGCGTACAGGCCGGAGCAAATGATCGAGGCAATGGATTAAAGTCTGGGTCTACCGCCTTTTCCAGGAGCCCCCATGGCCCAGAACATCTACGACAACCCCGCCTTTTTCGCCGGCTACAGCCAGCTCCCCCGCCAGGTGCTGGGCCTGGACGGCGCACCCGAGTGGCCGGCAATCCGTGCCATGCTGCCCGACCTGCGCGATAAACGCGTGGTCGACCTGGGCTGCGGCTTTGGCTGGGCCTCGCGCTGGATGCGTGAGCAGGGCGCAGCTTCGGTGCTGGGCCTGGACCTGTCACAGAACATGATCGAACGTGCCCGTCGCGACACCCCCGACCCTGCCATCGAATACCGCATCGCCGACCTCGACAACCTGCAGTTGCCCCCGGCGGCCTTCGACCTGGCCTACAGCGCGCTGACGTTCCACTATGTCGAGGATTTCGCTCGCCTGATCGCGACGCTGGTCCAGTCACTGGCACCCGGCGGCCACCTGGTGTTCACCATCGAGCACCCCATCTACATGGCGGCTGCCAAACCGGACTGGCTCAGGGATGCGGACGGTCGCCTGACTTGGCCGGTCAATGGTTACTCGGTGGAAGGCGAGCGGCGCACCGACTGGTTCGCCAAGGGCGTGCTCAAGCATCACCGCACCCTCGCAACCACGCTCAACACCCTGATCGAGGCAGGCCTGCGGATCGACCGCATCGACGAATTCGCCCCCACTGCAGCGCAGATTGCAGCGCTACCGGCACTGGCCGAAGAACTGGAACGGCCAATGATGCTGCTGGTGTCGGCGCAGCGCTGAGCAACCGCTAAACCGAAAACACCACCCCGGTGCGCGACGCCGCGTTGCGGATGTGCTCCTGCATCGCCTTCTGCGCCGAGGCCTGCGAACGGCGGGCGAGGGCGCGGAGGATCTTGCGGTGCTCCTGCCAGGTTTCCATGGCCCGTTCGGGGCGGATGAAGGGCAGCTTCTGGCTTTCCAGGAAGATCTCCTGGCTGGCGGTGATGACTTGCAGCATGGCGTGGTTGCCGCAGGCTTGCAGCAACTGCTGGTGAAAGGCGAAGTCGAGGCGGGCAGCGGCTTCAAAGCGGCCCGCGCGCAGCTCCTGGCGCATCGCTTCGACGTTCTCTTCCAGGCGATCGATATCATCGGCGGTCAGCGCCAGTGCGGCCTGCCCGGCGGCAAAGCCCTCCAGGGCATAACGCAGCTGAAAGGTATCGGTGGCAGAAACCTGCTCGGCATACGGCCAGGCGAACGCCGAGGGTGCTGGCGCTTGCACGAACACCCCTCTGCCTGGTTGCACGCTGACCAAGCCCAGCGCGCTGAGCGATGACAGCGCTTCACGCAGTGACGCTCGGCTCACCCCCAACTGCTCCGCCAGGTCGCGCTGCGAGGGCAACGCGTCGCCCGGTTGATAGCCGCCTTCATCAATCAGCTTGCGGATGCTGTGCAGGGCCTGTTCGGGGACGGCGCGGGGGAGGGTGTCGAGCATGCTGTTCAGACCAGTCGGAGGGCAATGACCTTGGCTTTTTACGGCCATTGCCGCGCGCTGGCAAGCGTTGCTCCGCACTGGCGCAGGTGATGCAAGGCTTGCACGAAAGCGGGGCGTGGCCGCTCAGGCATGAAGGGGCAGCCGTTAACTGTTCAGACCAGTAAGACCGTTCAATGCCGGGCCTCGGCGGCTGTCGGGGAGGTTTGCGAGCATTCTGGCATGCCCCGTGCACTGCCCAGCCAGCACTCAATCCCCTGGTAACCTGCGAGGCCATCCCATGAAGACATTCCGCACCTTGTTCCTGGCCAGCCTGTGCTGCAGCGGCGCCCTGATGCTGCCAACCGCCCAGGCTGACGCGCTGGCCGACATCAGCGCCCGTGGCGTGCTCAAGGTGGCCGTGCCGCAGGACTTCCCGCCGTTCGGTTCGGTCGGCCCCGACCTCAAACCCCGTGGCCTGGACATCGACACCGCACAGTTGCTGGCGGACAAGCTGGGCGTGAAGCTGGCCCTGACCCCGGTCAACAGCACCAACCGCATTCCCTTTCTCACCACCGGCAAGGTCGACCTGGTGATCTCCAGCCTGGGCAAGAACCCCGAGCGCGCTGCGGTGATTGATTTCTCCCGGCCATATGCACCGTTCTACCTCGCCGTGTTCGGCCCGGCCGAGGCCGACATCGCCGGCATCGATGCGGTCGCTGGCAAGACCATCAGCGTGACCCGCGGCTCGATCGAGGACATGGAGCTGAGCGCCGTAGCGCCCAAGGGCGCCGTGATCAAACGCTTCGAAGACAACAACTCGACCATCGCCGCTTACCTGTCGGGCCAGGTCGAGCTGATCGCCAGTGGCAGTGTGGTGATGGCGGCCATCGCCGAGAAAAACCCGGCCAAGGTGCCGGTGGTCAAGGTCAAACTCAAGGATTCGCCGGTCTATGTCGGCCTGGCCAAGAACGAGCCGGCGCTGCTGGACAAGGTCAACACCACCCTGGAAGCCGCCAAGGCCGACGGCAGCCTGAACCGCAACGCCGAAAAATGGCTGAAGCAGCCGCTGCCGGCCGACCTCTGAGCGGCCTGGAGCCTGAATCATGGCCTATGCATTCGACTTCGCCCCCGTACTCGCCCAGGCCGACCTGCTGGTCAAGGGCGCCTGGTTCACCCTGCAGCTGACGGCAGTCGGCACGCTGCTGGGCGTGGCTATCGGCGTGCTCGGCGCCGGTGTGCGCGCCTGGCGGGTGCGGCCGTTCGATGCGCTGTTCGGCCTGTACGTGGAGCTGATCCGCAACACGCCTTTCATCGTTCAGCTGTTTTTCATTTTCTTCGGCCTGCCGGCTCTGGGCATTCGCCTGAGCGAATGGCAGGCGGCGGTGTTGGCCATGGTGGTCAACCTCGGCGCCTATTCCACCGAAATCATCCGCGCCGGTATCCAGGCCATCCCCAAAGGCCAGCTGGAGGCAGCTGCGGCCTTGGCCATGAGCCGCTTCGAAGCGTTTCGCCATGTGGTGTTGCAGCCAGCGCTGGCCAAGGTCTGGCCGGCGCTGACGAGCCAGATCGTGATCGTCATGCTCGGCTCGGCGGTGTGCTCGCAGATCGCCACCGAGGAGTTGTCGTTCGCCGCCAACTTCATCCAGTCGCGCAACTTTCGGGCCTTCGAAACCTACCTGCTGACCACCGTGCTGTACCTGCTGATGGCCATTGTGCTGCGCCAGTTGCTGGCCTGGCTGGGGCAACGCCTGCTGATGGGGAAACGCTGATGGACTTCACCTTCTGGGACATCCTGCGCAACCTGTTGCTGGGGTTGCAATGGACCTTGCTGCTGTCGCTGGTGGCGTTCGTGTTTGGCGGCCTGGCGGGCCTGCTGGTGCTGGTCGCTCGAATTGCCCAGTGGCCGGTGCTGCGCGGCCTGGCGCGGGGCTACATCGAGCTGTTCCAAGGCACGCCGCTGCTGATGCAGCTGTTCATGGTGTTCTTCGGCATCGCCTTGCTGGGCCTGGATGTGTCTGCCTGGATGGCGGCCGCCATTGCCCTGACCTTGTTCACCAGCGCGTTCCTTGCCGAGATCTGGCGCGGCTGCGTCGAGTCCATCCCGCGTGGCCAGTGGGAGGCGTCCGGCAGCCTGGCGCTGAGCCGCATGGAGCAGCTGCGCCATGTGATCCTGCCGCAGGCGCTGCGCATTGCCGTGGCGCCGACCGTGGGGTTTTCCGTGCAGGTGGTCAAGGGCACGGCGGTGACTTCGATCATCGGCTTTACCGAGCTGACCAAGACCGGCGGCATGCTGGCCAACGCCACCTTCGAGCCGTTCATGGTCTATGGCCTGGTCGCGCTGGGCTACTTCATCCTTTGCTACCCGCTCTCGCTGAGCGCCCGTTATTTGGAGAGGAGGCTGCATGCCCCTGCTTAGAGTGTCTGCGCTGCACAAATACTACGGCGACAACCATGTGCTCAAGGGTGTCGACCTGAGCATCGAAGAAGGCGAGGTGGTGGCGATCATCGGCCGCAGCGGCTCGGGCAAGAGCACCTTGTTGCGTGCGCTCAACGGCCTGGAGTCGATCAGCGACGGGGTGATCGAGGTGGACGGTGAATACCTCGATGCCGGCCGCGCCGACTTGCGTGCCCTGCGCCAGAAGGTGGGCATGGTGTTCCAGCAGTTCAACCTGTTCCCCCACCTGAGTGTGGGCGAAAACGTGATGCTCGCGCCGCAGGTGGTGAAAAAGGCCAGCAGGGCCGAAGCGCGCAAGCTGGCCGAGCAGATGCTGGCGCGGGTGGGCCTTGCGGAAAAGTTCGACGCCTACCCGGACCGGCTTTCAGGGGGCCAGCAGCAGCGGGTGGCGATCGCCCGGGCGCTGGCCATGTCACCCAAAGTGTTGCTGTGCGACGAGATCACCTCGGCGCTCGACCCTGAGCTGGTCAATGAAGTGCTGGGGGTTGTGCGCCAGCTGGCCAGCGAGGGCATGACCCTGATCATGGTCACCCATGAAATGCGCTTTGCCCGCGAGGTCGGCGACAAGCTGGTGTTCATGCACCATGGCAAGGTGCATGAGGTGGGGCACCCCCGCGAAGTGTTCGCCGCGCCAAGGACTGCGGAGCTGGCCAACTTCATTGGTGCGGTGGCTTCAGCTTAAGGATCGCAATCATTGTAGGAGCTGGCTTGCCGGCGATCGGCTGCGAAGCAGTCGTAAAATCGGTATCCGCGCAGTGTCAGACAGAACCCGGATACAGAATTTACGACTGCTTCGCAGC
>NZ_JBFPFX010000017.1:0-140699 GCF_047978245.1 Pseudomonas sp. LFS044 | reverse complement strand
AACTGGAACGGCGCGTTGCAACAAATGTAGGAGCGGCTTTAGCCGCGATGCGCCGCGCCGGCGGCGCTCGGTTTATGCATCACCGCGAGAACCAAGCCAGGCTCCCGGTAGGGGGGGGGGCGCCCCCCCCCCCCCCCCCCCCCCACGGCACTATCCCCCTGACCGTGCAGGCCATGCGGGCCGGGGCCGTGGAGTTCCTGACCAAGCCTTTCGACGAAGCGCAGCTGCTGGCGGTGCTCGATGCTGCGCGCGCGCGTGCCTTGGTGCAAGGCCGCAAGTGGCTGCAGGCGCGGCAGGTCAAGGAGAAGTACCAGCGGCTTACCCAGCGTGAGCGCCAGGTGTTTTCGCTGGTGGTCGATGGCCTGTCGCACAAACAGATCGCCAGGCACATCGGCACCAGCGAGGTGACGACCAAGGTTCACAAGAAGAACATCATGAACAAGATGCAGTCCCGCTCGCTGGTCGAACTGGTCGCCATGCACAACCTCATCGAGGCCCGTGCCGAGGGCCAGGGCGCCGCATGAGCAGAGGGGTGTGCATTGTCGACGACGATGCTTCAGTGCGCAAAAGCCTGGCCAACCTGCTGCGTTCGGCCGGTTTTGGCACGGTGCTGTTCGCTTCGGGGGAAGAGCTGTTGGCATCGGAGCAGGCACCGATGGCCGGGTGCGTGCTGCTGGACCTGAAAATGCCTGGGCTGTCAGGTTTGGAGGTTCAGCGTGAGCTGGCGCAGCGGGGCTGGCGGTTGCCGGTGATCTGCATGTCGGCGCATTGGGATGACCTGGCGGTGCAGATGTCGCTGAGGCTCGGGGCGCGGGCTTGCCTGGGGAAGCCGTTCAGCGAAGAGGCGTTGCTGAAGGTGGTCGAGGAGGCCTTGGCGAATAGATAGGGCGCTATTCGCGGTGGGCGTCAAGTGCATGCCTTGAGCGTTGTGGCGATGCGTAAATCGAGCGCCGCCCGCGCGGCGCTTCGCGGGGCAAGTCGGATCGCCGCACCGCCGCTCCCACATTTGTTGCAACGCGCCGTTCCAGTCAGGCCATGGTTGTTCGCCTTGGTGCATGACCGATGACAGGTGAGGCGACAGCAGCGCCAGCCGAGAAACCGCGTCGTGCCAACAAGGCTGACAACTATGGCCTGTCAGGCCATGGCACGTTGCAACAAATGTAGGAGCGGCTTCAGCCGCGATGCGCCGCGCGGGCGGCGCTCGATCTCATAGGCGCTGCAACTACTGTGGCAAGCGCCTCAGCTAAACAGATCCACCCCCAACTGGAACGCCACCCACAACGCCAGCCCCGTCGCAAACGCCAGCGCAATGTTCTCGAACAGGTTGTTACGGTATTCCTTGCTCAGCAGTGACTTCTGGTTGGACATGATCAACAGGCCCAGCGAAATCACTGGCAAACCGATGATGTTCAACGCGCTGACGCCGATGGTCAGGGTCACGAAGTCGGGCATGCCGGGGATGGACCAGATCAGCGGTGTGACCAGAATGAACAGCATGAACCACTTGTGCATCGGGTCCTTGTGAAACGCTTTGCCGTAACGCTCACGCCGCTCTGGACGTACATGCTGGAAGGCGTCGGTGATGAGCATCGGGAAAGCTGTGGTCTTGCCGGAAATGCTGGCGAACAGCGTGGCGAACACACCAATGAAGAAGATGTACCAGCCGATTGGGCCGAAGAACATTTCCAGGGCCTTGCCCAGGTCGCCAAGGGTCTTCACTTCGATGCCGTTGGGCCGCAGGATTTCCGCGCCGACGATCCAGATCGCCAGGTTGATGACGATACCGACGAACACCGCGAACAGCAGGTCGTTGCGTTGGATGCGCTTGTGCTGCGGGCCAACCCAGCCTTTCTGGCGCATCACATAGGGGTGGACGAAGTTGGCTACCGAGCCTGCCACTGCGCCAATCACCGAAACGGCCACCAGCAGCGCACCGTGCACGCCTTCGTCCGCCGGGATGCTGAAGCCGATGGTGCCTTTGACGATGCCGGCCACATCCGGGCCTGACATCAACGCCAGGGCCAGGAAGGCCAAGGTCATGACGGCCAGCAGGACTTTCATCACGCCTTCGATCATTGCGTAGATATTGCGCCCGACCAGCATCCACACCGCCAGCACCACAGCCATCGAGCACAGCAGCGGGTAGTCGATGCGCAACAGCATCGCCAGCGCTTCGCCCGCGCCTTTGATCATGTAGGCATTCATCAGATGCCCCATCAGCAGCGCATACGCCAGCATGAACCAGGCGAACACCGGGTGCAGCTGCGCGTAGCCCTGGAGGATGGTCATGCCTTGGTTATTGCACAGCTGGAAGCGGGCGATGATGTTAACGATCAGGTACCTGAGCAGCAGCGATACGGCCAGCACCCACATCATGGCGTAACCGTAGTTGGCGCCCGCTACGGATGAGGTTATCAGATCACCTGCGCCAAGCCAGGAGAGCACGGCAATGATGCCTGGGCCCAGCAATTTGATCAGCCGCGTAACGCGGCTTTGAGAGGGCGCGGCAGCGCTGCCCTCAGCCGAATGAGTGCTCGACATGGGATGTCTCCGATTATTGTTCTTGTTGAAACGAGCGCAGTCGAACACAGTAGATAGGATGTCGTACAACTGCAATTTGTATGAAAGTATTTCTAAGTATTACAGATGCAACTGGAACCCTCGTGGTCATGGGGGCCGCGCCAAAGTGCTTTGAAATTGCCAGTATCAATGGCCTGAATAGGCCGATTGATAGATATGCCAGGGCAAGGTCCTAAAGGCTGCCAGGCCGATACTGCAAAGCCTCAGCCAGATGCGCACGCGCGATCGAACTGGCCCCCTCCAGGTCTGCCAGCGTGCGCGCTACCTTCAACAGCCTGTGGGCGGCGCGCAACGAGAGCGTCAGGCGCTCGCACGCGTTTTCCAGCCAAGCCTGGTCGGCCGCGTCCAACCGGCAATGCTGGCGTAAACCCTCAAGGGCGAGAAACGCATTGGCGCAGCCTTGCCTGCGTTGTTGCACATCGCGTGCTTCAGCCACCCGCACCGCCACAGTGGCGCTGGTTTCACCACTGGGCTGGTTATTGAGGGTGGTGGTTTCGCGCGCGACGGTCAGGTGCAGGTCGATGCGGTCCAGCAACGGGCCGGACAGCTTGTTGCGGTAGCGTTGGATCTGCTCGGTGCTGCAGCGGCAGCGGCCGGTGGGGTCGCCGAGGTAACCGCAAGGGCAGGGGTTCATGGCCGCCACCAACTGGAAACGCGCAGGAAAGCGCACTTTGTCCCGCGCCCGCGCAATCACGATCTCGCCAGACTCCAGCGGCTCGCGCAGCACCTCCAGCACACGGCGTTCAAACTCCGGCAACTCATCCAGAAAAAGTACGCCGTGGTGCGCCAGGGTGATTTCACCAGGCTGCGGCCGGCTGCTGCCGCCGACCAGTGCCGGGCCCGAGGCCGAGTGGTGCGGATGGCGGAAGGGCCGCTGCGGCCAGCTGTTCAAAGGCGCATTCCCACTCACCGATTGGATAGCGGCCACTTCCAGCGCTTCGTGTTCATCCAGCGGCGGCAGCAGGCCGGGCAGGCGGCTGGCGAGCAGCGTTTTGCCCGTGCCTGGCGGCCCGGTAAAAAGCAGGTTGTGCGCCCCGGCTGCGGCCAACAGCAACGCGCGTTTGGCGGCAATCTGCCCCTGGACTTCGCTCAAGTCGGGGTAGGGTTGACTTTTCAGCATCAAACCATTGGCGGCAAATGGCGGTAGTGGTACCTGCCCATTCAGATGAGCCACCAGTTCCAGCAGATGCCCTGCTGCATACACCACCAGACCACCCGCAAGGCTCGCCTCCTCGGCGTTTTCCCGTGGCACCACCAGCGCCCGGCCTGCCGCCCGCGCCGCCAGGGCGGCAGGCAGCACGCCGCGCACTGGGCGCAGTTTGCCGGAAAGCGCCAGCTCGCCAAGGCACTCCATATCGACCAGGGCTGCCACCGGCACTTGGCCGTCGGCGGCTAGTATGCCCAGGGCAATGGCCAGGTCGTAGCGGCCACCGTCCTTTGGCAGGTCAGCCGGCGCCAGGTTCTGGGTGATGCGCCTTTGCGGGTAGTTCAGGCCGGAGTTGACGATGGCGCTGCGCACTCGGTCCTTGCTTTCCTTCACCGTCGTCTCGGGCAGGCCTACCAAGGTGAGTTGTGGCAGGCCGTTGGCCAGGTGAGTTTCGACGCTGACCGCAGGGGCCTGGACGCCAACCTGTGCGCGGCTATGGACGAGGGCGAGGGACATGGACGCTCCGTTGTCGATGAGGAGGGCGCCGCTTCCTGCGGCTTCGACAAGGATAGTGAGTGTGCTGGCTGTGGGGGCGAGAAGAGTGCGTCCTTGTTTTTCAGGTCAGGGTTATCCCCCGTACTTTCATACAATATGACAATTAATGGATCCAATATCTTTGCGCCCATCTAAGCTATGGCTTAGTGTTCACGCGCCGCTCCATTGGATGGCAACGCGGCTCCCAAAAAATGGACTTAAGGTACTGCCCGTGCAAACGCTCACTCGCACCCGCCAGCAGATCCGTAAACGGGTGCAGGCAAATGAGTTCGCTGAGCTCAACCGTTTCTTCGACGCCCTCCAGGCACATTGGCAGCAAGCACCGCCGGGGGAATGCCCGGCTTATCTTGAAGCCGTTCAGGGGCACATGCTGGTCGATTGGGATGTCGACGGCAGCAAAGCCCTGACACAGCGGCTCAAAGCCTGGATCGATGCCTGCCCGAAAGCCTATCACCCGCAAGTGGCCATGGGGTTTCACTGCTTCAACCGCGCCTGCCATATCCGCGGTACGCTCGCCGCCAACGAGGTTGCTGACGAACGCTGGCTGGCTGCGGAGCTGGCCTGTGAAATGGCTGTAGCCCACTTCTTGCGGGCCATGGAGCGCTGTGCGCAACCCGTGGCGGCGGCAATCGGCATGCTGCAGATCAGCGCGCATTTCCGGGAGCCCGGGTGGCTGGTCGAGTTGTTTGATGGCCAGGCGGCGCGGTTTCGGCCGAGTGCGCATGCCGATGTCGAAGTGCAGGAGGCTGCGGCCCCCCTGCTGGTCAAACAGGGCCTGGCGCCACTGGTAGACCTGCCGCAGGTGCTGCCAAACTGCTTGAGCGCACGCCTGGCCGCTGAGCAAGGGTGTGCCGAGCGTTATTGGCTGCGTCATGCGCTTGCCTGGTTTCCCGATTGCTTCGAGGCGATCGAGGCGTATGCCTCCTACCTCACGCCACGCTGGGGTGGCAGCTATGAAGCAATAGATGCCCTGGCCAATGGCCCGCTGTGTTTGCGTTGGAATGAAATGCAGCGCAATGCGATCCGCTGGTTGGCGCTCGAAGACCAGTTCTGGCTGCCACAGCCCGATCAGCCGCGGCAGGTTGCGGTGTGGCAGCGAACGTTCGAGCAATGGCAGCACCGCGAGCTGAGGCCCAGAGAGCGCGCCACGTTGCTGGCCAGGCGAGCGGCTTTTCGCTGCATTTCGCTGCAGGATTTCCCGGGCGCGATGCGTGATTTTGACGCCTGCGTAGAACTCTACCCTGATCAAGGTTTCGTACCGACCATCGGTGAGCCGTTCCGCAGCTTTGTTTGCCTGGTGCTGTTCCATGGCGTGCAGGACGACAAGCAGGCGTTCCGTATAGCCATCGAACGGTTGTGCGAGGACCGCAGGCAAGCGGCGGCCTGTGCATTGCGTGCCGCCGGGCATCAGTTTGGACTGTGGGGGTTCAGCCAATCGGCGAAGCTCGCGGCCAGCTGGTTGCACGCCGCGGTTAAACGCCAATGCGGGCGCGAGGGGCTGGGCTTTGACGTGCTTGAGGTGCCGCGTCTGCTTTGGGCTGCCAAGCAGTACGATGCTGCCTATTACCTATACAAGGCGTGTGCCGACGGGAAGCTGCCGGATGCCGCGGCTTCGCTTTACGCGTTGCACTGCGGTCGGTTGGGTGAAACCCCTGAGCAATTCGTGGACGCCGCAGCTGCAAAGCATTGGCTGCTGTGTGCCGCACAGTCGGGCAGCCAGATAGCCAAATATGACTTGGCCTGCCAACGCATGCGAGGGCGCGAAGACCTCAGCGAGCGCAGTGCAATGATGACCGTTCGGCGCCTGTTGCTCGATTGCCTGGGTAACGAAGAGCTCGATGCCCACGCCCGCCTGCAAGTGGCCATCCTGCAGCGCAAGTTCGGTGACCCACGGGAGCGGGCAGAAGCTGTGGCTTACCTGCTGGATCTGGTCGAGTTCCCCCACTGTGGAATAGCCGGGCGCGCCTGTGCGGAGCTGGGCCTGGCCTGGATGCATGGGCAGGGCACACGCAAGCAGAGCCGCTTTGCGGCCATCGAATGGGTTAACCGTGGCGTCGCATTGCAACCTGGGGATTCAGCGATCGAAGGCATCCAGGCCGAGATCCGTAATTCGCACAACCTGTTCAAGACACTGTTCACGGTGTGCGGTGCGGCGCTGTTCCGAGGCGACCTGCAAGCCAGTGAACTGCCACCGAAGGTAAGCAACCCGGCGCCTGACCGGCTGCGGGCCTCTGCCTGAGCGCAGAGCCGCAGCCGGATCTTTATTCCTTGGCCGCTGGCGCCATCCGGGCTTCCAGCTCGGCCACTTGTTTTTCAAGGGCCTCCAGGCGCGCGCGGGTGCGGGCCAGGACGACCATCTGGCTGTCGAATTCTTCGCGGCTGACCAGGTCCAGTTTGCTGAAGGCACCTTGCATCAGCACCTTGAACTGGCTTTCCAGTTCGGCACGGGGCTGGGCGGTTTCGCTGTTGAAGAGGCGCGAGGCTTGGTCGCTCAGGGCGTCGAGAAAGGCTTTGGGCGCGAGCATGTTCGGCTGTCCACGGGTACTGGGAAATGGTCCGCAGTGTAGCACGGCACACTTTGGCGCCTGACTGCACATTTTTCGAGCAGCCGCGTGCATTTGCGCGCACCAAAGCTGTGCATCTTTGCGATGCTGGCGACTGGCCAATGCCGGTTGTTCGACCCAACCCGCTGTTTTTCGCGGCTTTAACGAAACTGGCAAGGTTTCTGCAAAGACCCATATGAGCCATGCACTGATGCAGTTCCTTGTGACCAGGCAGTGCGCACGCGGAGCCGGATGCCGACGACGCGTTACAAAGCCAACCGCTGCGCTTAGACTTGAGACGGGTTTGTTTTCCTGGGGCAAGTCCACCAAATCGGGAGAGAGTTTCATGAAGCTAGTCACAGCCATCATCAAGCCGTTCAAGCTGGACGACGTGCGCGAGTCACTGTCGGAAATCGGCGTGCAGGGCATCACCGTCACCGAAGTCAAAGGCTTCGGTCGGCAGAAGGGTCACACCGAGCTGTATCGCGGTGCGGAATACGTGGTCGACTTCCTGCCCAAGGTGAAGATCGACGTCGCCATCGACGACAAGGACCTCGATCGAGTGATCGAAGCCATCACCAAGGCTGCCAACACCGGCAAGATCGGTGACGGCAAGATCTTCGTGGTGAATCTGGAGCAGGCAATCCGCATCCGTACCGGCGAAACCGATACCGACGCGATCTAAGCGCCAAAAAAAGCCTCACCAAACCCAACGCCCCAGGAGAAAACAACATGACTCTGCGTAAGATCGCAGGGCTAGGAGCCCTATTGTCCCTCGTAATGCCCGGCCTTGCCCTGGCAGAGGAGGCTGCCCCAGTGCTGAACTCCGGCGACACCGCCTGGATGCTGACCGCAACGGCGCTGGTGCTGTTCATGACCATCCCGGGCCTGGCCCTGTTCTATGGCGGCATGGTGCGTTCCAAGAACGTGCTTTCGGTGATGATGCAGTGTTTCGCCATCACCGGCCTGATGAGTATTCTCTGGGTCGTTTACGGCTACAGCATGGCCTTCGATACCACCGGTATGGAAAAGGGCGTGCTCAATTTCAATTCCTTCGTCGGCGGCTTCTCCAAGGCTTTCCTCAGCGGTGTCACGCCTGAGGGGCTGACCTCGGCCACCGCGCTGTTCCCTGAAGCGGTCTTCATCACCTTCCAGATGACCTTCGCCATCATCACCCCGGCGCTGATCGTGGGTGCCTTCGCCGAGCGCATGAAGTTCTCTGCGATGCTGGTGTTCATGGGCATCTGGTTCACCCTGGTCTACGCACCAATCGCGCACATGGTCTGGAGCGGTGACGGCGCGCTGATGTGGGACTGGGGCGTGCTCGACTTCGCCGGCGGCACCGTTGTGCACATCAACGCGGGTATCGCTGGGCTGGTCTGCTGCCTGGTGCTGGGCAAGCGCAAAGGCTACCCGACCACGCCGATGGCCCCGCACAACCTGGGCTACACCCTGATGGGCGCGGCCATGCTGTGGATCGGCTGGTTCGGTTTCAACGCAGGTTCTGCAGCAGCCGCCAACGGCACTGCCGGCATGGCCATGCTGGTCACCCAGATCGCCACCGCCGCTGCCGCACTGGGCTGGATGTTCGCCGAATGGATCGGCCACGGTAAACCCAGCGCCCTGGGCATCGCTTCGGGTGTGGTCGCCGGCCTGGTTGCGATTACCCCGGCTGCCGGCACCGTAGGCCCGATGGGCGCCCTGGTGATCGGCCTGGCGTCTGGCGTGATCTGCTACTTCTGCGCCACCACCCTCAAGCGCAAGCTGGGTTATGACGACTCCCTGGATGCCTTCGGCGTACACGGCATCGGCGGCATCATCGGCGCCATCCTCACCGGCGTGTTCGCCGCACCGGCCCTGGGCGGCTTCGGCGCGGTCACCGATATCGGTGCTCAGGTCTGGATCCAGGCCAAGGGCGTGATCTTCACCGTGGTCTACACCGCCATCGTCACCTACGTGATTCTCAAGGTGCTGGATGTGGTGATGGGCCTGCGGGTCAACGAAGAAGAAGAGTCGGTCGGCCTCGACCTGGCTCAACACAACGAACGCGGCTACAACCTGTAACTGCGACGCTGGAAAAATTTGCCCGGCTTGCCGGGCATTTTTTTGTCTGTTTTTTGCGATTTCCTGCAGAGCAAACGGTTTATCACTCACGTTCGCGACGTAGGCCAAAAACTTACAAGTCGCAGGGCGTTTATGGAGCTTTGCTTTTTCTACGGGCGCGCTAGAATGCGCGCCGAGGGGTGTTGGACGAGTTGTCCGCATGCTTCGTCAGCCTTTGCTAGGCTTGCCAATAGCGTGTGGCCAGCAGGGGCTCAAGGATTTGTCAGGTCCTGCCAGGAGCAGGGCCTGCTGGGTGCCGCCTCCCATCAGGAGCGCCGACCCAAGGGCAGTGGCCTAACCCACGGCCAGTTGAATTTTCACTGGTGGCTGCCGGTCTACGGCTGCACTGGTCTATAACTAACCTGCTTTTCGCAAGTCATGAGGTAGAACATGAGCGACGACGATCTGGAAAATGATGACCTCGAAGTAGGCGACGAAGACGAGGCTGATGATGGCCTCGAAGCTGCGGCTGACGATGTCGCCGAAGATGCTGGCGACGACAGCCCGGCACCCGCTGCAAAGGGCAAATCCAAGGCGGCTGTCTCGGTAGACGAGATGCCGAGCATGGAAGCCAAGCAGAAGGAGCGTGATGCCCTGGCCAAGGCGATGGAAGAGTTCCTTTCTCGCGGTGGCAAGGTGCAGGAAGTCGAGGCCAACGTGGTCGCCGACCCGCCCAAGAAGCCGGACAACAAGTACGGCAGCCGCCCTATCTGAGTGGCTGAACCCAAAAAGGCCCGCCGTCGCTGCGGGCTTTTTTGTGGCTATAGGTTTTGTGCTGCCGGTCCTGGCCGCATCGCCGGCACGCCGCCTCCACAGCTAGAGCGCCGAGCTGAGGGCAGAGACCATTCTGTGGGAGATTACCCAGCCCTTCGGGCTGCGCTGTCGCGCAGAGAACAAAGCCCGTGCGCCGCGGTGGATGGCACCGGCTTCGCCGGTGTTCGCGGCTGAAGCCGCTCCTACAGGATCCCCGCCAAATCAGTGAGTCAGCGTTTGTTCTGTGGGAGCCGGCTTGCCGGCGAATGGGCCGCAAAGCGGCCCCTGTCAGCGCCAGCGCGCAATCACTTCGGGCAGCTGTGACAGCCGCTGAATCTCTGCATCCGGCGCCTGTTCACCGGCCCAGGCCTTGCCCTGGGGGTTGAACCACACGGCGCGCAGCCCCGCACGCTGGGCCCCACCAATGTCATCGCCGGGATGGTCGCCGACATGCACCGCGGCGCTAGCTTCCACCTCGCCACGTTTCAACGCCTCCACGAACGGCGCGGGGTCCGGCTTGCCGATCCCCAGATCCTCTGCACACAGGGCAAATTTGAAGTAGTCCGCCAAGCCCAGGCGGCGCACGTCGGCATTGCCATTGGTTACAACGCCCAAGGTGTACTGGTGGCGCAGAATTTCCAGCACCGGCTGCACTTCGGGAAACACCTCTACCTGGTGGCGGGCATGCAGGAACACTTCAAAACCTTCGTTGGCCAGCTCCTGAGCGTGTTTCTCGCTGTAGCCAACCTCTTCCAGCGCGTGGAACAGCACGCGGCGGCGCAAGGCGCTGATGCGGTGCTTGAGGCCCGGCTCGGCCTGCACCAGGCGTTCACGGATGGCGAACAGGTGGTCCACCGGCACGCCGCCGAGAATCGGTGCGTTGGCCTGTAGCCAGTCGCGCAGCACGACCTCCGCACTGGCAATCACTGGCGCGGTATCCCACAGGGTGTCGTCAAGGTCGAAGGTGATCAGCTTGATGCTCATGAGTCTGTGCCTTTGCTGCGTTTGGCCCGAGGGTGGGCGCTGTCGTACACCGTGGCCAGGTGCTGGAAGTCCAGGTGGGTGTAGATCTGCGTGGTGCTGATGTCGGCGTGGCCGAGCATTTCCTGCACTGCACGCAGGTCCTGGGACGATTCCAGCACATGGCTGGCGAATGAGTGGCGGAGCATGTGAGGGTGCAGGTGCTGGCCAAGCTCACGCTCGCCGGCCGCCTTGACCCGCAGCTGGATGGCCCGCGGCCCCAGGCGATTGCCTTGCCGGCTGATGAACACGGCGCCGTCGCGCGGGCTGCCGATACCGCGCAGCCGCAACCATTGCTGCAGGGCCTCGCGGGCTTTGCGGCCAACGGGCAGCACGCGGGCCTTGCCACCTTTGCCGAGCACCTGAACCAGCCCGGCAGCAAGGTCGAGCTGTTCCAGGTCAAGGTTGGTCAGTTCGGACAGGCGCAGGCCAGAGGAATAGAACAGTTCGAGAATGGCCTGGTCGCGACGGGCGATGAAATCGTCGTCCACGCCGCCATCCAGCAACTGCAGAGCGCGGTCGGTATCCAGCACTTTGGGCAGCCGGCGCTCGCCCTTGGGCGCGCTCAGCCCGCTGGCCGGGTCGTGCTGGCACAGGCCTTCGCGGTTGAGGTAGCGATAAAGGCCGCGAACTGCCGACAACAGCCGTGCCAGGCTGCGTGACGACTGGCCTTGATGATGCTGGCGGGCGATCAGCTGGCGCAGCTGCTGGATCTGCAGTGCACCCCAGCCTGCGATGCCGTGGGTATTGCAGTATTCGATGACTTTGTCGAGGTCGCGGCGGTAGGCCAGCAGGGTATGTTCGGACACCTGGCGCTCGTTGCGCAGGTGTGCGCAATAAGCCTCCAGCTGGCGTTCCATCAGCGCACCGGACGCAAGGTCTGGGTAACGCGCGGCACCACGCGGCCAAGCACTTCGGCGATGTAGCCGAGGAACAGGGTGCCGACGCTGCTCTTGTAGTGCTGCGGGTCGCGGCTGCCGATCGCCAGCACGCCGTGCAGCCCTTGGTATTCGAGTGCCGCGACGGCGCTGGAGCCCACCTCGAGGCGCTGCTCTTCACCGAACAGGAAGGCCAGTTCTTTCTCGCGCAGGTTGCCACTGACCGTCTTGCCGCCGCCAAGCAGCCCGCCGATGGCTTGCTGGGCCTCGGTGTTGCTGACCCACCGGCCGACCGGCGCGGCATTGTCGCCGAACAGGATCAGGCTGACGAACGGTACCTGGAACTCCTGGCGCAGGCTGTCTTCGACCGCCATTACCACTTCTTCCAGGCTGCCGGCATCGAGCAGGTCGAGGATCAACCGGCGGGTCTTGTCGAACAGGCGGTCGTTGTCCCGGGCCACGTCCATCAGTTGCGACAGGCGATGGCGCATCTCGATGTTGCGGTCGCGCAGCAGCTTGAGCTGGCGCTCCACCAGCGACACGCTGTCACCACGCTGGTGGGGGATGTGTTGCTCGAGCAGCAGCTCGTCGTGCTCGGCGAAGAAGGCCGGGTGGGCGCGCAGGTAGGCGGCCACCGCTTGGTCATCGAGCTCAGGGGTCTGCTGCGGTACAACCTTGGGCTGATCGGTCATGGCGGTTACTCGGTTAGAGGCGAACCTGGCCTTCGTAGACGCGTACGGCCGGGCCGGTCATCAATACGGACTGGCCGGGGCCCGCCCATTCGATGTGCAGGCGGCCACCGGGCAGGTCGAGGGACACCGGAGAGTCCATCCAGCCTTGGCTGATGGCTGCCACGGCAGCAGCGCAAGCGCCGGTGCCGCACGCCTGGGTCTCGCCGGCGCCACGTTCCCATACCCGCAGGTTGGCACGATGGCGGTCGATGACCTGAAGGAAGCCGGCATTCACCCGCTGCGGGAAGCGTGGGTGGTTTTCGATCTTCGGCCCCAGTTCATGAACGGGCGCAGTACGCACGTCATCGACGCGCAGCACCGCGTGCGGGTTACCCATGGACACGGCGGCAATCGAATGTAGCTCGCCGTCGACGTCCAGGGGGTAGTTGCGCGCCTGCTCGTCGGCGATAAAGGGAATTTCGGCCGGAGTGAAGCGCGGCGGCCCCATGTCGACACACACCTGGCCGTCGTTCTGTACGTCCAGCTCGATGATGCCGCTTTTGGTTTCCACGCGGATGCGCTTCTTCGCGGTCAGGCGTTTGTCCAGCACGAAACGGGCGAAACAGCGCGCACCGTTGCCGCACTGTTCGACTTCGGAGCCGTCGGCATTGAAGATCCGGTAGCGGAAGTCCACTTCCGGGTTGTTCGGCGCCTCGACGATCAGCAGCTGGTCGAAGCCGATGCCGGTGTGGCGGTCACCCCATTGCTTGGCGTGCTTGGGCTGGATGTGTGCGTGCTGGCTGACCAGGTCGAGGACCATGAAGTCGTTGCCCAACCCATGCATCTTGGTAAAGCGCAGAAGCATGGGGTCACTCCGGCAGCAGGCTTTCGCCAGCATACAGTTCGGCGATGGTCTCGCGACGGCGAACTTCGAAAGCCTGGTCGCCATCAACCAGGATTTCCGCGCAACGGCCACGGGTGTTGTAGTTCGAGCTCATGACGAAACCATAGGCGCCCGCCGACTGCACGGCCAGCAGGTCACCTTCGGCCAGGTTCAGCTGGCGGTCCTTGGCGAGGAAGTCGCCGGTCTCGCAGATCGGCCCGACCAGGTCGTAGGCTCGGCCTTCGCCTTCGCGTGGGGTGACTGCGCTGACACCCATCCAGGCCTGGTACAGGGCTGGGCGGATCAGGTCGTTCATGGCCGCATCGATGATGGCGAAGTCTTTGTGTTCGGTGTGCTTGAGGTACTCGACACGGGTCAGCAGGGCACCGGCGTTGGCCACGATGTAGCGGCCCGGCTCGAATACCAGGGCGAGGTCGCGGTCGCCGACGCGCTCGCGGATGGCCTTGATGTAATCGGCCACCAGTGGCGGCTCTTCGTCGCGGTAGCGCACGCCAACACCGCCGCCCAGGTCCAGGTGGCGCAGGTGGATGCCGCAGTCGGCCAAGCGGTCGACCAGGTCCAGCAGGCGGTCGAGGGCATCGAGGAACGGCTCGACGGTGGTCAGCTGCGAGCCGATGTGGCAGTCGACACCGACCACTTCCAGGTTCGGCAGCTGCGCGGCGCGCACGTAGATGGCTTCGGCGTCGGCGATGGCGATGCCGAACTTGTTTTCCTTGAGGCCGGTGGAGATGTACGGGTGGGTGCCGGCGTCGACGTCTGGGTTCACCCGCAGCGAGACCGGGGCAACCTTGCCCATCTCGGCGGCCACCACTTGCAGGCGTTCGAGCTCGTCGGTGGATTCGACGTTGAAGCAGTGCACGCCGACTTCCAGGGCGCGGCGCATGTCTTCGCGGGTCTTGCCGACGCCGGAGAACACCACGCGATCAGCGCGGCCGCCTGCGGCCAGTACACGCTCCAGCTCCCCGCCGGAAACGATGTCGAAGCCTGCACCCATGCGCGCCAGCACGTTCAGTACGCCGAGGTTGGAGTTGGCCTTGACCGCGAAGCACACCAGGTGTTCGACGCCCTGCAGGGCATCGGTATAGCTGCGGTACTGGGCTTCGATGTGGGCACGCGAGTAGACGTAGGTCGGAGTGCCGAAACGTTCGGCGATGGCCGTCAGGGCCACACCTTCCGCGAACAGTTCACCGTCGCGGTAATTGAAAGCGTTCATCTGATTTCCTTACTGCTCTGGCGACTGCTCGGGCTCGAGGGGCTGTTCTTCTTGCGGTTGAACAGGCTGAGCGTGCTGGTGCTGATGCGACTTATGGCTGCTCTTGCCGTCCTTGCCGTCTTCCGGCAGGTACAGGGGGCCCTTCTGACCGCAGGCCGAAACGAGGCAGGCAACCGCGACCAGCGCCGCGAGCGAGGAAATCAGGCGCTTCATGGGTGAAATCCTTTGAAATATGCAGTATTGCGCCCGAGTATACCGAGCGACCGGCGGATTGCCTATGCAAGAGCCGGTCCGCCGGGCGGGCTATTATTGAGTGCTGGCGGCTAACCTTTGCATTCGGCGCCAAGCGCCCGTATCTTGCCCGGCTTGCCTGTCACGCAGCCAATTTCGAGGTTCCTGCAATGAGTTTGAGCGAAGCGCGTTTCCATGATCTGGTCGACGCGACCCAACAGGCCCTGGAAGACCTGTTCGACGAGAGCGGCCTGGACCTGGACATGGAGAATTCCGCCGGGGTCCTCACCATCAAGTTCGACAACGGCAGCCAATTGATCTTCAGCCGCCAGGAGCCGCTGCGTCAGCTGTGGCTGGCCGACCGTTCCGGCGGCTTCCACTTCGACTACGACCCCGAGAGCGGCAAGTGGGTCTGCGAGAAGAGCGAAGAGCTGCTGGGGGAGATGCTCGAGCGCATTGTCTGGGAGCGGGCCGGCGAGAAGCTGGACTTCGACGAGATCTGACATGAGCACCCAGGCGCGGCCACCCAAGCCGCTTTACAGCAACGTCAGCCCGGCAGTGGCATCGCCGTGCATCAGTGTCTGCCGGCTCGACGAGCAGCGGGTATGCACCGGTTGCCACCGCCACGTCGAGCACATCCGCGAGTGGCGTTCGGCTGACGATGAGCGTCGCCGGCAGATCTGCCGCGAAGCCGAGGCCTTGCGCGCACGGGCTTGAGTATTTGCCCGGCTGTGGTAGTGTCGGGTTGTGCGTCGGTGACGCCAAAGCATTCACAAACCCCGCCCTTGGGCGGGGTTTTGCTTTATCTGCCCATAGCAAAGCGCCTGTTCAAATGGAGTCTGACTGGATCATGAGCACCAAACCTTCCCTCATCCTCACCCGATTGGACGTACAGCGTCTCGAGCGCCTGATCGACAGCCTCGACGAAAGTACCCCGGGTGTGCTCGCCCTGCAGGACGAGCTGGACCGCGCCGAACAGGTGGTCGGTCACGAGGACGTGCCGGCCGGCGTGGTGACCATGAACTCGCGCGTGCACTGCCGTGAAGAGGCCAGTGGCAAGGACTACCACCTGACCCTGGTGTACCCGAAGGATGCCGGCGGCGAAGGCAAGGTCTCGGTCCTGGCGCCGATCGGTTGCGCGCTGCTTGGCTTGTCGGTAGGCGAACAGATCGATTGGCCGGCGCCCGGCGGCAAAACCCTGAAACTGAAGCTGCTGGCGGTCGAATATCAGCCGGAAGCGGCAGGGGATTTCGACCTCTGATCCATTGGCGCCGTTTCAAGGCTCCAAGGTGGCCTGCAACTGCGCGAGGCCATCATTGAGCGCCTGCTCCAGCTCCCGCTTGTAGCGCAGGTAAAGGATGGTCGAACCTTGCTCGTCATCCAGCAACTCGGACAGGTCCAGGTCGGTGATGTAGCAACGATAGTGCCCGGCATTGCGGCGCTGGCCGAGGATCTGCCGAGCAACCACGGTGTACAGCTCGTCGCCGTGGTCCAGTTCCGAGAACTCCTGCTGGTCGCAATACAGCGTCACGTGCACGTCATCGCCTGTGCCGGCCTGGAGAATAGCCTGCACCTCGTAGTAGGACTGGTCGTTGACTTCGTCTGGCGTTGGCCGTTGCTCGATGTTGCGTGCCTTGCCCGGCCCCGAAGGCAGCAGTTGTGCGTAGCTGATTTCCAACGAAGCCTGCTGCAGGTTGTCCAGCGGTACCCGGGCGTCGTGGCGCATTACCACCGAGCGCAAGAAGCGCTGCAAGGGCAACAGCAGGTGATTCTCGTCGTGCAATGGCAGGCGTTGCTGCCATAACGCATTGTATTCATCCAGCACATACAGGTCGGCCCAGCCCTCGAGCAGGCGGTAGAACACTTGAATGCAGCCGGGGCGGCCTTGTTCCAGCAGCAGCGGAAGGTCGTGGTCCTGCAGTGCGTTGGCATCCAGATAAAGTGGGCTGTAGGCGTTGCGCTCCTCGCTCAGGTAATCGAGCACGGCATCATGCTCGGTCAGGGTGGCGAGGCTGACCTGGCCGGGCAGTAGTTCCAGTGCGTGGGTGTACTGCGCCACTTGCAGCAGGTAGCGGTGGTTGCGGCCCTGGTCGAGCAGTAATTGCACCGTGTCGAAAATTTCCTCGACCCGCTGGCTGATGGCTTGCGCGCGGTTGTGGCAGAAGCAACGCACCCGCACGCGCGGCCGGTGGCTGCGCTGGCCGAGGCTGTTGAGGAAGTCTCGCAGGCAGCGCAGCAGGGCGTGTTCACCGTCGTAGCGCTGCACCAGCACCTCGTTCCAACTGTTGAGGGTGACCTGATCGAGGGTCAGCACCAGGTTTTCGCGCACGCCTGCATAGCTCAGCGAGTCGGTGCGTTCGGTGGTCATCAGGATGTTCAGGTCGCGGTGGTGGCGCAGCGGGTCGACGCCAACGTTGACCAGCAGCAGGATCTCTTCGGCCACGCTGGGCTGCAGCAGGCGCACTTCGCTGACGGCCTCAAGCGGCAAGGGAATACTTTGCTGCAGGCTGCCAAGCAGGTTGAACAGCTCGAATTCGCTCAAGTCGCTGACGCCTGGGTGCAGCGCAAAGCGCGTAGTGCTGTCGATGACGCCGTTGCGGTGGGCCCAGGTCAGCAGTTCGAGCAGCTCCCGGCAACGCTTGATCGGGCTGAAATGC
This sequence comes from Pseudomonas sp. LFS044, assembly GCF_047978245.1. NCBI lineage: Bacteria > Pseudomonadati > Pseudomonadota > Gammaproteobacteria > Pseudomonadales > Pseudomonadaceae > Pseudomonas > Pseudomonas sp. LFS044. The sequence continues at coordinate 123,444 of NZ_JBFPFX010000017.1, read as the reverse complement.
TCCCACTCGTGGACGCCCAGGTTGCCGTTGTACAGGCCCCAGTGGTGGCTGCCGGGTTCCTTGCGGTTGGGTGATTGAACCAGTGTCAGGGTGTCCTCGGCGAGGTCCGGTGCGATGCCTGGGTTGATCACCTCTATCTTGCCGGCGCGCCGCTCGAAGGCTGCGTACAGGCGCCGGCCCAGTACGTTGAGGTCGCGTTGGTCGGCGCGGCTGTTGGCGTTCTGGTTTTGCGCGAACTGGCTGAGAAAGCGGTAGCTGTGGTTGAGCTCGGCGACCAGCTCGCGGCGCTCGACCGCCACCTGGCGTACCTTCCACTGGCTACGGCTGTCGAGCAAGGCCAGCTGGCGCTCGTCCCAGCCCCACTCATCGGCCAGGCGCTGAAGCAGCTGGCGTTGCCAGCCGTTGTTGCGCGCGCGGTCCAGGCCGCTGAGCTTCTTGTTCACCTTCAGGTACAGGCTGCGCCTGACCAGCTCCAGTCGCGTGGTTTCGCCGCGCTGTTGCAGGTAGCGTTCGATACGCCGGTAGACCATCACATAAGGGTCAAGCGCGTCGAGGTCCAGGTGGTTGGCGAACACCGCCTGCTTGTAGTCCAGGCTCAGGCAGCGTACGGCCGGATGTTCGCTGGCATAGACCTCGGTCAGCAGCAGCTTGAGCAGCGACTTGTACGGCGAATCGATGCCTTTGAACAGCTGCCATAAGCCTGCACCCACGAACTCACCAGGGGGGATGTGGGCCATGTTGCCGAGGTCGAGGGCGTCGGTGCTGCGGATGAAGCGCTTGGAGAGCAGGGTTTCGGTGTAGCTGCGGTAGTTGCGCTCTTCATACACCGGCACCAGCCACCACAGCGGCGTACGCCCGGCCAGCCAGATGGCGGTGCGATAAAACTCGTCGAGCAGCAGATAATGCTGGGTGGTGCCGCAATCGTCAGAGCTCAGCTGGCTTTCGCGCAGGCCCTGGGCGAAGCTTTGCGGGTCGATCAGGAAGCAGTGTGCTTCGGCGCCCAGGCTGGCGGCCCAGGCTTCCAGCAGCTGGCATTTGCGCCGTAGTTCATCCAGCTGGTTTTCGTCCAGGCCAGGGGCGTGGCAGACCCATAGGTCCATGTCGCTCTGTTCGGCCTGGGCCAGCGAGCCCAGGCTACCCATCAGAAACAGGCCATGAATGGGGCGATTGGGGTTGCCCAGGCGCGTTTTGTAGGTGAACGAACGGGCCAGCCGTTGGCCCTCGGCGACCAGCTCGGCATCAGGCTCGAAGCCGGAAATACCTGCCGGAGTGCTGCCGGACACATAGCCGGGCAGCAGCGGGTGATTCACGTGAAACAGCAGCGGGAGCAGGGTCAGTACCTGCTGTTGACGGGTCGAAAGCCCGTCCATGGCACGCTGCAGCCGGCCTTTGTTGAGCAGCAGGAAGCGCGCACGCAATGTCGCCAGCACCTTGCGGTCGATGCCTTCGTCGAGGTCCGGGCGGATTTCGTGGTTCATTGCACACTCAGGGCAGGCAGGGGAAGCTGTGGCGAGTTTAGCCTGAGTGTGGCGGTCGGATAAGCGCCAAATGAATTTTTGACGTCAATTCTTTAGCGGATGTATCGGCCTCTTCGCGGGCAAGCCCGCTCCCACTATTTGAGCGATGTGCGATACCTGTGAGGGCGGGCTTGCCCCGCGCAGAGGCCGGTACAGGGTTATGCCGGTTGCGGTGCTTTGAGGATGGTCAGCAACAGCTGGACGCTTTCAGCCGCATCATTCCCGAGGCTGGTGAGGTAGCCGCCATCGGGTTGGTCGGTGAGCTCTTTTTCATGAAGGCGCTTGGCTGCGGCGATCAGGGCAGGGGAAGCGTTACTGCCAACTTTGATACCTTCCTGGTGACTGTCCAGGTTGAACAGGGCAAGCACTTCCAGTTCAGCGATCAGTTCGGGGGTGAAGGACATGGCGACTCCTGACTTCCAGACAAGGATGGCGGCACCGCCAGCGGTGCCTGACCCTGGAGTGTAGTCGGGTTATTCGTCCTCGCCTTGATCTGCCTCAGGTGGCAGCTCGGGCAGCGCGCGCAGGGCGGTTTCGTACCATTCAGTGTTGAACGGGCGGTCCTCGTCGAGCATGTTGTCGATTTCGATGGCCAGGATGTGGGCCATGAGATTCAGGATGTCCTCGCGCTCGTAGCCCACCAGGCTCAGCTTGTTGAAGGTGGCCTTTGCTGCCGGTGGCTCGCCGCTTTCGATCTGGTTTTCGATGGCTTGGGTCAGCGTCGCCTCGGCGAAGGCTTCGTCGTCATTGTCGATTTCGTCGTGCTCGCTCATGGCGGTACTCCTGTGGTGGGGCGCAGAGTTTGCCACGCCCGCGCCGGCAATGCCCGGTCATCGACCGGGAGCATGATGCTGGTCAGGCGCAGCCCCAGGGGCTATAACAGCCCAGCCAACCCCTTACGGCCTGGAGGCTGTTACCCCATGCTCAAGCTTCACGGATTCTCGGTCAGCAACTACTACAACATGGTCAAGCTGGCCCTGCTGGAAAAAGGCTTGCCGTTCGAAGAGGTCACTTTTTACGGCGGCCAGGCACCGCAAGCGCTGGAAGTCAGCCCGCGCGGCAAGGTGCCAGTGCTGGAAACCGAACACGGCTTCATCAGCGAGACCAGCGTGATTCTCGACTATATCGAGCAGACGCAGGGCGGCAAGGCGCTGTTGCCGGCCGATCCATTCGAACAGGCGAAAGTGCGTGAGCTGCTCAAGGAGATCGAGTTGTATATCGAACTGCCGGCGCGTACCTGCTATGCCGAGTCGTTCTTTGGGGCGGCGGTCGAACCGCTGATCAAGGAGCGGGCGCGTGCCGACCTGCTGGCGGGTTTTGCCACGCTCAAGCGCAACGGGCGTTTTGCACCTTATGTCGCGGGTGAGGCGTTGACTGTGGCTGATCTGATGTTCTGCTTCTCGGTCGACCTGGCTTACGCCGTGGGCAAGAAGGTGCTGAACATCGACTTCCTCGCAGACTTCCCGCAGGGGAAGGCGTTGCTGGAGAAAATGCGCGAGAACCCGCACATGGCGAAGATTCTGGCGGACAAGGAGGCGGCAATGCCGGCCTTCATGGAGATGATCCGCAGCGGCAAGCGCTGATCTGAAGAGGGGCTGCTTTGCAGCCCATTCGCCGGCAAGCCGGCTCCTACAGGGATTGCGCACCGCTTGAGAGCGGCGCGGTCATTGTGGGAGCCGGCTTGCCGGCGATCGAGGGCGAAGCCCTCGCAATGGCGCTTAGCGCGAAGCCAGCAATGCCTTGCCGCGCACAACGGCAGCGCGCACCTGGGCAGGCGCAGTACCACCAATGTGGTTACGGGCATTCACCGAGCCTTCCAGCGTCAACACGGCGAACACGTCCTGCTCGATCTGGTCGCTGAACTGGCGCAGTTCGTCCAGGCTCATCTCGGCCAGGTCCTTGCCGCTGTCGACGCCGTACTTCACGGCGTGGCCGACGATCTCGTGGCAGTCACGGAACGGCAGGCCGCGGCGCACCAGGTAGTCGGCAAGGTCGGTGGCAGTGGAGAAGCCGCGCAGGGCCGCTTCGCGCATGATCGCGTGCTTGGGCTTGATGGCCGGGATCATGTCGGCGAAGGCACGCAGCGAGTCGCGCAGGGTGTCGGCGGCGTCGAACAGCGGCTCCTTGTCTTCCTGGTTGTCCTTGTTGTAGGCCAGCGGCTGGCCTTTCATCAGGGTCAACAGGCCGGTCAGGGCGCCGAACACGCGGCCGGTCTTGCCGCGTACCAGTTCTGGCACGTCCGGGTTCTTCTTCTGCGGCATGATCGAGCTGCCGGTGCAGAACCGGTCGGGCAGGTCGATGAACTGGAACTGGGCGCTGGTCCACAGCACCAGTTCTTCGGAGAAGCGCGACAGGTGCATCATCGCCACGCTGGCGGCCGCGCAGAATTCGATGGCGAAGTCACGGTCCGAAACGCCGTCCAACGAGTTGCCGGCCACGGCTTCGAAGCCCAGCAGCTTGCAGGTCAGCTCGCGGTCGATCGGGTACGTGGTACCGGCCAGTGCGGCGCTGCCCAGGGGCATGCGGTTGGCGCGCTTGCGGCAGTCGACCAGGCGCTCGTAGTCGCGGCTGAGCATTTCGAACCAGGCCAGCAGGTGGTGGCCGAAGGTGACCGGCTGGGCGGTCTGCAGGTGGGTGAAGCCCGGCATGATGGTCTCGGCCTCACGCTCGGCCTGCTCCAGCAGGCCCTGCTGCAGGCGGGTGATCTCGGCCAGGATCAGGTCGATCTCGTCGCGCAGCCACAGGCGGATGTCGGTGGCGACCTGGTCGTTGCGGCTACGGCCGGTGTGCAATTTTTTGCCGGTGATGCCGATGCGGTCGGTCAGGCGCGCCTCGATGTTCATGTGTACGTCTTCGAGGTCGACGCGCCATTCGAAATTGCCCGCTTCGATTTCACCCTGGATGGTGGTCAGGCCATCGATGATGGTGTCGCGTTCGGCGTCGCTGAGTACGCCGACCTGCGCCAGCATGGTGGCGTGGGCGATCGAACCCATGATGTCGTGGCGGTACAGGCGCTTGTCGAAATCGACCGAGGCGGTGAAGCGGGCGACGAAGGCGTCGACGGGTTCACTGAAGCGGCCGCCCCAGGACTGATTGGTCTTGTCGGTGCTCATGGATTCACTCGTTGAAGGCGTGAACGAAAAAGTGGCGCCGATAATAGCAGGGTTGAGCGTGTCGCCGAAGGACGCCGGTCGATAGAAACAGCCAGAAAACCCAGCGCGGGGCAGGTGCAAACGATATTCAACGATTGAACGGCAGTGTTCCACGGACCGTCTACAGTTGGACAAAGGACTGGCAGTGAATCTGCTGGCTCAGTGAATCTTTGGCCTTCGTATCGGTCTAGAGCGTGACCGCAGTGTCGCTCGACCTGCATCTGTCTACGCTATACCTGTGCGAGACTCACTCAGGAATCCAGAGCAATTATGAATGTCCTGATCGTTGATGACGAACCCCAAGCCCGTGATCGCCTCACGCGGCTATTCGGGGAACTGGAGGGGTACACCGTGCTGGAGCCCAGCGCCACCAACGGCGAGGAGGCCCTGGCTCTGATCGAAAGCCTCAAGCCCGATGTGGTCCTGCTGGACATCGGCATGCCGGGCCTCGATGGCCTTCAGGTCGCGGCTCGCCTGTGCGAGCGCGAGGCGCCACCGTCGGTGGTGTTTTGTACGGGCGACGATGAATACGGCCCCGAGGCTTTCAAGGACAGCACCCTCAGCCATGTGACCAAGCCGATCCAGCCGCAAACCCTGCGCGATGCCCTGCGCAAGGCCGAAAAACCCAACCGCGGGCAGCTGGCCGCGCTGACTCGGCCGGGCAGTGAAGGCGGCGGCCCGCGCAGCCATATCAGTGCGCGTACGCGCAAGGGCATCGAGCTGATCCCCTTGCCCCAGGTCATTTATTTCATTGCTGACCACAAGTATGTGACGTTGCGCCACGAGGCCGGTGAAGTGCTGCTGGATGAGCCGCTCAAGGCCTTGGAAGACGAGTTCGGCGACCGCTTCGTGCGAATCCACCGCAACGCCCTGGTAGCCCGCGAGCGCATCGAACGCCTGCAGCGCACGCCGCTGGGGCATTTCCAGCTGTTTCTCAAAGGTTTGGACGGTGATGCCTTGACGGTCAGCCGGCGGCATGTGGCTGGCGTGCGCAAGATGATGCAGACGCTCTGAGCGCTGCGGCCCTCATCGCCGGCGTGTCGGTGATGGGGGCACACCAGGCAGAACTGGATGATGCCCTCATCTGCTAGCGGTACCGACGGAGCTGTTATCATCGGCGGTATTCCTAAGCATCGGGGCGTTCCATGTCCACTCGCGAAATCCGCATTGCCACCCGTAAAAGTGCCTTGGCCCTGTGGCAGGCCGAATACGTCAAAGCCCGCCTTGAACAGGCGCACCCTGGTTTGTTGGTGACCCTGGTGCCCATGGTCAGCCGCGGTGACAAGCTGCTCGACGCGCCACTGGCCAAGATTGGTGGCAAGGGCTTGTTCGTCAAGGAGCTGGAAACCGCCCTGCTGGAAAATGAAGCCGACATTGCCGTGCATTCGATGAAGGATGTGCCCATGGACTTCCCTGAAGGCCTGGGCCTGTACTGCATCTGCGAGCGCGAAGACCCGCGTGATGCGTTCGTTTCAAACCATTTCGCCAGCCTCGAAGCACTGCCCGCCGGCAGCATCGTCGGTACTTCCAGCCTGCGTCGTCAGGCCCAGCTGTTGGCACGCCGCCCTGACCTTCACATCCGCTTCCTGCGCGGTAACGTCAACACGCGCCTGGCCAAGCTTGATGCCGGTGAGTACGACGCCATCATTCTCGCCGCGGCTGGGTTGATCCGGCTGGGCTTCGAGGGCCGCATCACCTCCAGCATCAGCGTCGACGACAGCCTGCCGGCCGGTGGCCAGGGCGCGGTGGGCATCGAGTGCCGCAGCGCAGACACCGAGATCCACGCACTGCTGGCGCCCTTGCACCATCTCGACACTGCTGACCGCGTGGTGGCCGAACGTGCCCTGAACAAGCGTCTGAATGGCGGTTGCCAGGTGCCGATCGCCTGTTACGCCGTGCTTGAAGGCGAGCAATTGTGGCTGCGTGGCCTGGTTGGCCAGCCCAGCGGCGGTACGCTGCTGGTGGCTGATGCCCGTGCGCCTCGTTCGTCCGCCGAAGCCTTGGGTGTGCAGGTCGCAGAAGACCTGCTGGGGCAAGGTGCTGAAGCCATCCTCAAGGAAGTCTACGGCGAGGCCGGGCACCCGTGAGCCCCTGGCGCCTGCTGCTGACCCGGCCTGAAGAAGACTGCGCGGCGCTGGCGCAGAGCCTGGAAGTTGCCGGCGTGGCCAGCAGCTGCCTGCCCTTGCTGGCGATCGAACCGGTACAGCTGGGCGCCGAACACCACCAGCGGCTTGCGGCATTGGCGCAGTGCCAGGCCATGATCGTGGTCAGCAAACCGGCGGCCAGGTTGCTGCTCGAACACCTTCAGCAAGCAGGCGTGCAGCCCCCGACAACAGGCTGGTTCACCGTAGGTGAGGCGACGGCGGCGGTGCTCCGGTCGGCCGCCCTGAAGGTGAGTTGCCCTGCGCAAGGCGACGATAGCGAGGCATTGCTCGCGCTCCCCGCCCTGCGCCAGGCGATCGCACCTGCAGGGGCACGCGTGATGATCGTTCGTGGTGTGGGAGGTCGCGAACTGCTGGCCGAGCGTCTTGCAGAGCAAGGTGCTAGTGTCGATTATCTGGAACTGTATCGTCGCTGCCTGCCGGCGTACCCGGCGGGTATGTTGATGCACCGCATTCAAGCGGAACGCCTCAACGGCCTGGTGGTCAGCAGTGGGCAGGGTCTTGAACACTTGCAGCAGCTGGCGGCTGCCGACTGGCCGCGCGTGGCGCGCCTGCCGTTGTTCGTGCCAAGCCCACGGGTCGCCGAACAGGCCAGGGCCGCAGGGGCCCAACAGGTTGTGGATTGCCGTGGCGCGAGTGCCGCGGCCTTGCTGGCAGCCGTGCAGCGCAGCGCTGCACCTGCCTCTTAAGGCGCTAAGCTCAGAGCGATGCGCCCCCATGCAAAGGATGGATACGTGAGCGAAACTGTCTTGTCCCACAATGATCAGCCGTCGGCCCAGGAGCCGGCGCAACCCGTCACCCCACCACCCGCCAAACGTTCCGGCACTGGCCTCGCCTTGCTGGCGCTGTTGGTGGGCGCGGCCGGGGTCGCCGTGGGCGGGTGGGGAGTCTGGCAGGTGCGTCATCTGCAAGGCAGTGAATTGAGCCAGGGCGAGCACCTTGAAGCGTTGAACCAGCGTGCGGCAGCCTTGCAGCAGCGCGAGCAACAGATCAGCGCCCAGCTGGCCAGCCTGCCGGCCGCCAGCGAGCTGGAAGACCGCCGCCGCCTGGTGGCGCAGCTGCAAGGTGATCAGCAGCGCCTCAGCCAGCGGGTGGAAACCGTGCTCGGTGAAAGCCGCAAGGAGTGGCGCCTGGCAGAGGCCGAGCACTTGCTGCGCCTGGCCACCCTGCGGCTGTCAGCGTTGCAGGACATCACCAGCGCCAAGGCCCTGGTCGAAGGCGCCGACGAGATTCTGCGCGAGCGGAGCGACCCAGGCTCGTTTGCCGCCCGCGAGCAATTGTCGCGCAGCCTGGCAACGCTCAACAGCACCCAGCAACCGGACCGTACCGGCTTGTTCCTCAAGCTGGCGGCCCAGCGTGAACTGGTGCAGCAACTGAGCGCCCTGTCGCCGGAATTCGACAGCAATGCCGATGCGCTCGGCGCCCTGACCGCCGATGGCGATGGCGCCAGCCGGCTGTCGCAGTGGTGGGCAGAGATATCGAAGTACTTCCAGATCGATTTCAATGCCGACGACAACGTGCGGCCATTGCTGGCGGGCCAGTCACTCAACCAACTGCGCCTGGCCCTGAGCCTGACCATCGAGCAAGCCCAGTGGGCAGCGCTCAACGGTGAGGCCAAGGTCTATACCCAGGCCCTGGATGATGCGCGCAGCGTGCTGCTGGCCAACTTCAACGCTGACAACCCACAGAGCAAGGCCATGCTCGACAGCCTCAACGCGCTGGCCGAGCAGCCGGTCTCGGTGGTTACGCCGGACTTGAGCGAAAGCCTGGCCGCGGTGCAGACGTATATACAGCGGCGCCATCTGCCCGCCGAGGGTGAAGGGGGCAAGCCATGAAGCGTGTCTACTTGCTGGCCGTGCTGGCAATCGTGATTGCTGCGGCACTGGGCATCGCCGTGGCCAAGCACAGTGGCTACGTGTTGATCTCGTATGGCAGCTTCCGCTATCAGTCAGGGCTATGGGCGGCGCTTGCGGCGCTGGTCGCCGTGGTTGTACTGCTGTTGCTGCTGCGCTATCTGGTCGGGCTGGTGCTGACCTCCAGTGGTGTGGTCAACCCGTGGTCGCGACGTAACCGCAGCCGCCGTATTCGCATTGCCATCGAGCAAGGCCAGCTGGACCTTGCGGAAGGCCGTTGGGCCAGCGCCCAGCGCCACCTGCACCGCGCTGCCGAGGCGGAGCGCCAGCCGCTGTTGTATTACCTCGGTGCCGCCCGTGCTGCCAATGAGCAGGGCCGCAAGGAGGACAGCGACCACCTGCTGGAGCGCGCCCTGGAGCGCCAGCCTCAGGCCGAGCTGGCCATCGCCCTGACCCATGCGCAGCTGCAGATGGACCGTGGCGAAAACGATGCTGCACTGGAAACCTTGCTGGCGATGCAGGAGCGGCACCCGCACAACAACCAGGTGTTGCGCCTGCTGCAGCGCCTGTACCTGGAGCGGGGCGACTGGTCGGCGTTGATTCGCCTGTTGCCAGACCTGCGCAAGGGCAAGGTGCTACCGGCCGAAGAGCTCGCCGCGCTGGAGCAGCGGGCGTGGGGCCAGAACCTGGGGCTCGCCGCCACCCGTGGGGATGATCAGCAGAGCGCCCGCCAGGCACTTGAGCGGGCCTGGCAACAGCTGACTGCCGCCCAGCGCCAGGAACCGCGGCTGGTGCTGGCCTATGCCGAGCAGTTGCGCCAGGTGGGGGCCCAGGGTGAAGCCGAGCTGGTGCTGCGCACTGCCCTCAAGCGTGAGTACGAAAGCCACCTGGCACGGTTGTATGGCCTGGTGCGTGGTGACGACCCGGCGCGCCAGTTGCAAACGGCCGAAGGCTGGCTCAAGGCTCATCCCCAGGACCCGAGCCTGCTGCTTACCCTTGGCCGCCTGAGCCTGCAGAACCGCCTGTGGGGCAAGGCGCGAGACTATCTGGAAAGCAGCCTGCGTATGGAACGCAACCCGGAGACCTGTGCCGAGCTGGCCCGACTGCTGGCTGGCCTGGGCGAGACCGAGCGCAGCAACCAGCTGTTCCAGGAGGGCCTTGGCCTGCTGGATGAACGACTGTTGGCGCTGCCGTTGCCTGAGGGCGTACGCGCCTGATCTACCCATGAGCCCGCACAGGCGGCGGGCTCATGGTGTTGTCGATTTATCCAGCCGCAAATGTTTCATCTGCGTTGCCGTCCTTAAGAAATTTCCTACTGCTCAGGTAGAAATTTCTCCTGTCTCTCAGTGACTTCTCGTCCCTGTCGCGCCTTGAAACAAAGGCCATCTTTCCTCTACCGTTTCAAACCACTTCAATTGCCCGGACCACCACCTCTCATGTTGCCGGCCCGACTGCGCACATTTTTCCTACCTGCCTGCATAGCCTCCTTGGCTGTGCTGATCGTGTCCTTCTACCTGGAAACCACTTTGGGGCTGATACCGTGCCCGCTGTGCTTCAGCCAGCGCTTCCTGTTGGGCGTGCATGCCGTGATCTGCCTGTGCGCGGTAGTGCATAAGCCGGGCATTTACGGCATTCGTCAGTACGCCCGGGCGGCGCTAGGGTGTTCTGCAGCCGGGGCTCTGCTGGCTGCGCGGCATGTCTGGTTGCAGGGCGCGGGTGGCATAGGCCATGCGTGCCCTGCAACGATTCGGCAGCTAATGGAGCGTTCCTGGAGTGAGGCTGCCCACCAGCTGTTACTGGGGAGCCCGGATTGCGCCTCGCTGACGTGGAGCTTCCTCGACCTGACGTTGCCCGAATGGAGCCTCCTGGCGTTCTTGCTGCTGGCAGCGCTGCCCTTGACCTGCCTGCTGGCGTATCGTTTCCGCACACTGGCCAATGCTTGACTCAGCGCAAGCGCCGAGCGATAGCACGACCGGCGGTGGCGGGTTAGGGTATTAAACACTTGTATGAACTTTGTCTGCTGCGTACCTTGATGGGCAGCACGTGCGGGAATAATCTCCCAGCACGCATACCGAAAACACAACTGCTCGATGCCGTCCTGCTGATGTCACCTTTGTGCCGCACGGTCGTGGTGCGAGGTGCAGCGGCATCTACCCAGAAGGGAAGAGATCGCCATGCTCGATAGTTGTCAGAACGCCCAGGAACGCTGGGGTGGGGTTCACAAGCTGATCGACCGCTGGCTCAAGGAGCGAGAGGAGCTGGTCCAGGCTTTTCGTGCCTTGCGCGATGCCAAACCGGCATTTGCGGACAAGGACAAGAACCGCGATTTCTGCGCGGTGCTGGTCGACTACGTGTCGGCCTGGCACTTTGAAGTCAGCGAGCAACTGGTTACCGAGGCCAAGGCATTCGGTGACGAAAAGGCGCTGAAGCTGGCCGAAGAAATCAACCCACGGATCAACGACATTACCCAGATTGCACTGGCCTTCAATGACCACTGCGAAAAAGGCGAATGCACCGACACCGAACGCTTCGCCGAAAAGCTGGGCAAACTGGGCAGCCTGCTGCACGAGCGCTTCGAGCTCGAGGACTGCCTGATCGAGGTGCTGCATACCGCGCACAAGGAAGAGGGCGCGGTCGAGGCCTGAGGGTCGGCGTCAGTCGCCGACCGCCAGCAGTTCTATCTCGAACACCAGTGGCGTGTAGGGCGCTATCAGGTCACCTGCGCCCTCGGCTCCGTAGGCTTGTGCAGACGGAATCACCAGGCGCCATTTCGACCCTGCCTTCATGTGCGGCAGCGCCACTTGCCAGCCTTCGATCACTGACTCCAGGTTGAACCACTGGGGTTGCTGGTTCTGGTCGAACACCGAACCGTCCGGCAACTTGCCCACATAGCGCACCTGCACCTTGCCATTGGCTTTGGGCTGCGCACCGCTACCACTTTTCAGTTCACTGTAAAGCACGCCTTCAGGCAGCTCGTGCACGCCGGCGCGTGCCCGTTCGTTGGCCATGAAGCGCGTTTCGACGGCCTGCAGTTTTGCCACTTCGGCTTGCTCGGCGGCACTGTTCGCCTGCTCGTCGTGCTGCTGGAGAATGGCCTGCATGCGCGCTTTATCGAGCTTCAAAGGCTCGTTCTGATAAGCCTGGCGTAGGCCGTCGACCAGCGCGTCCAGCTGCAAGCCCGGCACCTCCTGGCGCAGGCGCTCACCCAGGCTGGCGCCAAGGCTGTAGGCCAGATCATGATCGTTGGCGGGGGACGGTTCGGCGGCGGCCTGGGCGAAGGGAACCACCAGGCATAAGCCGAAAACAAGATAACGAGGCATGCTCAACTCCGAACTCAATAGCTGCGAAGTATGCCAGCCTTGCTGGCGTGATTTACCTAAATATCGGCAACGATTTGTTAAGCAACTACACTTGCACGGAGCTGCAAGATAACAACTTTGCCCAGGCATGCAACGCGGCGCTAATGAGACTGTCAACATGCCCTAGCGGCGGTAGCAGCAGAAGCATAGTATGAGCCGCAATCTCGTCAGCCAGGAGGTAAACCATGTCGGCCAAGAAGAAGCCAGTAAGTACGCCGTTACACCTGCTCCAGCAACTTTCGGGCAGCCTGCTCGAACACTTGGAAGATGCCTGCTCGCAAGCGCTGGCTGATGCGGAAAAACTGCTGGCCAAGTTGGAAAAGCAGCGTGGCAAGGCCCAGGAAAAACTGCACAACGGTCGCCTGAAGTTGCAGGACTCGGCCAAGGCAGGCAAAGCCAAGGCACAAGGTAAAGCACAGAAAGCGATTGGTGAGCTTGAGTCGCTGCTGGACTCGCTCAAAGAGCGCCAGACCCAAACCCGCACTTATATCCAGCAACTCAAACGCGATGCTCAGGAAAGCCTGAAACTGGCCCAGGGCGTTGGCAAAGTACGCGAGGCAGCTGGCAAGGCATTGGACCAGCGCGCGGTGACGGCCAAATCGGCCAAAGCGGCCAAGCCTGCTGCCGCAAACGCAAAAGCGCCTGCCAGGACCGCGGCCAAAACTGCTGCGAAGCCAGCCGCAAAACCTGCAGTCAAGGCGCCGGCGAAGGCCGCTGCTGCCAAAGCCCCAGCCCGCGGCGCTGCCGCCAAGCCAGCTACGGCCAAGGCGCCCGCCAAAGCCGCCGCTGCCAAACCAGCCGCTGGCAAGGCCCCGGCAAGAACTGCTGCGGCTAAACCTGCTGCTGCCAAGGCCCCGGCAAAAACTGCTGCGGCTAAACCTGCAGCTGCCAAGGCCCCTGCCAAAGCTGCTGCTGCCAAGCCAGCCGCTGCCAAAGCCCCTGCCAAAGCTGCTGCTGCCAAAGCTCCGGCCAAAGCCGCCGCCAAGCCTGCTGCCAAACCGGCCGCTGCCAAAGCACCGGCTAAAGCAACCGCCGCCAAGCCAGCTGCTGCAAAGCCTGCCGCCAAGGCTCCGGCCAAGGCACCAGCCAAACCTGCTGCCAAGCCAGCCGCCGCCAAGCCGGTCGCCAGCAAGCCAGCTGAAACCAAGCCGGCCGCGCCAGCCACCAGTGCAGCCGTGACCAACTCTGCAGGTCCTGCTACCTCGGCACCCGCAGCACCGGCCAGCGCTCCAGCTCAGTCGCCGTCTTCGGCTTCCTGAAGCGCTGCGGCCGCGACGCGCATCCGTTCTAGCGCGTCGTGGCCACAGGCCTGGTCGGGCGCCAGCCAGGCCAGCCAATCATCTGCGGGCCCGCGCGCGCCTGTAGGCCATTGCTGCGCACAGGCTTCAAGCCGTCGCAGCAACTCTTTCTCCGCTTGCAGTTCCAGGCCTTTCACCTGTTCACGCAATGCCGCCAGGTGTGGGTCTTGCTGCGCCGCCGTGCGCCATTGCCGGCGCAGCTCGCGTAGCGGCGTTACCACTTGGGTTTGCCAAGGCTGCGCGATTGCGTGCAAGGCCTGCGCGCGCTCGGCATCCAGCGCAACCCCACGCCCTTGCAGCCACGTTGCACACAGCAGCAGGCAAACATCGCCGCCCAGCGCTTGCACGCTCAGGCAGGCCTCTTCAACGCCCGGCCTGGCATACAGGGCCAGGGCGTGATTCCACAGGTCGGTGTGCATCATTCCACTCACGCTCCGGGTCGAGGAAGCTGGTAGACTCCGCGACCATCATGATCAGACTATCCAACCTCACTTTACAGCGTGGTCCGCAGCGCTTGCTAGAAGGCGCCGAGATGACCCTGCACGCCGGTCACAAGGCCGGCCTGATCGGCGCCAATGGCGCCGGAAAATCCAGCCTCTTCGCGTTGCTGCGCGGTGAGCTGTCGCCCGACTCCGGCGACTGCCAACTGCCCGGTGACTGGCGCATTGCCCACATGCGGCAGGAGGTCGACACGCTCGACCGCCTGGCGGTGGACTATGTGCTGGATGGCGACGCGCGCCTGCGCAAGGTCCAGGCCGAGCTGGCCGTGGCCGAGACTGCGCACGACGGCACTGCCTTGGCACGCCTGCACAGTGAGCTTGAAAGCGCCGACGGCTATACCGCCGATGCCCGCGCGCGCAAATTGCTGGCCGGCCTTGGTTTCACCAACGAGCAGATGGACCGCCGCGTCGGCGACTTCTCCGGTGGCTGGCGGATGCGCCTGAACCTGGCCCAGGCGCTGATGTGCCCGTCCGACCTGTTGCTGCTCGACGAGCCGACCAACCACCTGGACCTCGATGCGATCCTGTGGCTCGAAGACTGGCTCAAGAGCTACCAGGGCACGTTGTTGCTGATTTCCCACGACCGCGATTTCCTCGATGCCGTGGTCGACCATGTGCTGCATGTCGAGCAGCGCAAGCTCAACCTGTACAAAGGCGGCTACACCGCCTTCGAACGCACCCGCGCAGAGCGCCTGGCGCAGCAGCAGCAAGCCTATGAGAAGCAGCAGGCCCAGCGCGCGCACATGGAAAAATACATTGCCCGCTTCAAGGCCCAGGCCACCAAGGCCCGCCAGGCGCAGAGCCGGATCAAGGCCCTGGAACGCATGGAAGAGCTGTCGGCGGCGCATGTCGATTCGCCGTTCGACTTCGTCTTCCGCGAGTCGCATAAAATCTCCAGCCCGCTGCTGAGCTTGTCCGAAGGCCGTCTCGGCTATGGCGACAAAGCCATCCTCGACAAGGTCAAGCTGCAGCTGGTACCCGGTGCGCGGATCGGCCTGCTCGGCCCCAACGGCGCCGGCAAGTCGACCCTGATCAAGAACCTCGCGGGTGAGCTCGAGCCGTTGTCGGGCCGGTTGGTGCTGGGTGAGAACCTGGCCGTTGGCTACTTCGCCCAGCACCAGCTCGACTCGCTGGATGACAAGGCCAGCCCGCTGTTGCACCTGCAGCGCATCGCGCCGACCGAGCGCGAGCAAACCTTGCGCGACTTCCTGGGCGGGTTCGACTTCCATGGCGACCGCGTCGACGAGCCGGTGGTGAACTTCTCCGGGGGTGAAAAGGCCCGCCTGGCCCTGGCCCTGATCGCCTGGGAACGACCGAACCTGTTGCTGCTCGACGAGCCGACCAACCACCTTGACCTGGAAATGCGCCTGGCGCTGACCATGGCATTGCAGGAGTTTGCCGGGGCAGTTGTGGTGGTTTCCCACGACCGTCACTTGCTCAAGAGCACTACCGACGATTTCCTGCTGGTGGCCGATGGCAAGGTCGACACCTTCGATGGCGACCTGGACGACTACAGTCGCTGGCTGGTCGAGTACCGCCAGCGCAGCGCGCCGGTGAGCAACGCGCCGGTCAACCCGGACAAGACCGACAAGAAGGCCCAGCGCCAGGCCGCAGCAGCCCTGCGCCAGCAACTGGCTCCGCACAAGAAGGCTGCCGACAAGCTTGAGGCCGAGCTCAACCAGGTGCATGCGCAACTGGCCGAGATCGAAACCGCATTGGGCGACAGCGGCCTGTACGACGCGGCGCGCAAGGACGAACTGCGCGATCTGCTGGCACGCCAGACCAAGCTCAAGCAGCGCGAAAGCGAGCTTGAAGAGGGCTGGATGGAGGCGCTGGAGACGTTGGAAAGCATGCAGGCCGAGCTGGAAGCACTGTCCTGATTTGATGTCGCCAGTGCCGGCGCCTTAGCGGGGCAAGCCCGCTCCCACATCACTATGCTTTTGTGGGCGCGGGGTTGCCCCGCGAGGGCGCTGGCGTGGCAACAAAAATCCCACAGAATTTGCTGGTCATTTTTTCGCCAACACTTTAGCTTAACGTTTTGCAACATATGTTCGAGCGAGGTGTGTGATGTCGATGGAAGTGTGGTTAGGCTTCTTTGCCGCGTGTTGGGTGATCAGCCTTTCACCAGGGGCCGGGGCAATCGCCTCGATGTCCAGCGGCCTGCAATATGGTTTCTGGCGCGGTTACTGGAACGCACTAGGCCTGCAGATCGGCCTGATCGTGCAGATCGCCATCATCGCCGCCGGTGTCGGCGCCATCCTCGCGGCTTCCGCCACTGCCTTCACCCTCATCAAGTGGTTTGGTGTCGCCTACCTGGTGTACCTCGCCTACAAGCAATGGCGTGCGTTGCCGATGGACATGACCGAAGAATCCGGCGTGCGCCCCATCGGCAAACCGCTTAGCCTGGTGTTCCGAGGTTTCTTGGTCAACGTCAGCAACCCCAAGGCGCTGGTGTTCATGCTGGCGGTGCTGCCGCAGTTCATCAACCCGCATGCGCCGCTGTTGCCGCAGTATGTCGCGATCACCGTGACCATGATCAGCGTCGACCTGCTGGTGATGGCGGGTTACACCGGCCTGGCTTCTCGGGTGCTGCGCCTGCTGCGTACGCCCAAGCAGCAGAAGCGCCTGAACCGTACCTTTGCCGGTCTGTTCATTGGTGCGGCGACGTTCCTGGCAACGCTTCGCCGCGCGCCGATCTGATGGATTGCAGGGGCCTCGATGAGGCCCCTGTCATTTCGGCCTTTCCATCATCCCCTTGAGCAAATCCAGCGGCATTGGAAACACGATGGTCGAGCTCTTGTCGCCAGCAATAGACCCCAGCGTCTGCATGTAACGCAACTGCATGGCCCCTGGCTCCTTGCTGAGCATCTGCGCGGCCTGCATCAACTTTTCCGATGCCTGCAATTCGCCCTCGGCGTGAATCACCTTTGCCCGGCGTTCACGTTCGGCCTCGGCCTGGCGGGCAATGGCGCGGACCATCGATTCGTTGAGGTCGACGTGCTTGATCTCGACATTGGCCACCTTGATGCCCCAGGCATCGGTCTGCGCGTCCAGTACCTGGCGGATATCCAGGTTCAGCTGTTCACGCTCGGCCAGCAGTTCGTCCAGCTCATGCTTGCCCAACACCGCACGCAGGGTGGTCTGGGCGAGCTGGCTGGTAGCGACCAGAAAGTCCTCGACCTGGATGATCGCCTTCTGCGGGTCGAGCACGCGAAAGTACAGCACCGCATTGACCTTCACTGACACGTTGTCGCGGGTGATCACATCCTGTGGCGGCACATCCAGCACCACGGTACGCAAATCGACCCTGACCATCTGTTGAATCACCGGGATCAGCAGGATCAACCCAGGCCCCTTCACCTGCCAGAAACGCCCCAGCTGGAACACCACGCCGCGCTCGTACTCTCGCAGGATGCGAAATGCCGACAGCAGCAACACGCCCAGCAGCATGAGCAAGGCGCCGAAACCCAATTGCATGAACATCGTCATTCTCCTTGCGCGGAAGGGGCGGCAGCGCTGACTTCCAGCGTCACACCGTGGCGTGCGGTCACCCGCACGTGCTGGCCGAGCTGCAGCGGCGTGGTGCACTGGACCTGCCATTGTTCGCCCTGGGCCTGTACCGAACCGCGGAACGGGTTGTCTGCCACCACCTGGGTAACGCTGACCAGGCTGCCGACCAGGCCAGCGTCGGGGCTCACCAGTGCGCGCCTGCGGGTCTTCAGCGCCATGCCCAGCACGCCGCCGATCAGCAGTGCCGAGAGCAGCGCCAGGCTGCCAATCAGTGCCAGTGGGATGCCGAAGCCGGGGGCGTCGGTGTCCATCAGGATCACTGCGCCCACCACGAACGCCACGATGCCGCCAAAGCCGACCACGCCAAAACTGGGCAGAAACGCCTCGGCGATCATGAAGACGATACCGAGCAGGATCAGCGCCAAGCCGGCGATGCTCACCGGCAGCAGCTGCAGGGCATACAGCGCCAGCAGCAGGCAGATGCCGCCGACCACGCCGCCGACGCTCGAGCCAGGGTTCATGAACTCGAACAGCAGCCCATAGACGCCGATCATGATCAGGATCAGCGCCACGCTGGGGTTGGTGATCACCGCGAGCAGGCGCGTGCGCCAGTCGGGCAGGTGCTCGACCACATTGGCGTCGCGGGTTTGCAGCAGGCGCGGCTGGTCAGCGGCGATCAGGGTCTTGCCGTGGAGCTGGCGCAGCAGGTCTGGCACATCGTTGGCCACCAGGTCGATCACCTTCTGCTTGAGCGCCTCGCTGGCCGACAGGCTTACGGCCTCGCGCACGGCTTTTTCCGCCCAGTCGGCATTACGCCCGCGCAACTGCGCCAGGCCACGGATATACGCGGCGGCATCGTTGACCTGTTTGCGAGCGAGGGTTGCCTCATCGCTGTTCGCTTCGGCCTTGTCATCCTTGGGCGCGCCCGGTGTGCCGCCAATCTGTACCGGTGTGGCTGCGCCCAGGTTGGTGCCGGGCGCCATGGCTGCGACGTGGCTGGCGTAGAGGATGTAGGTGCCGGCGCTGGCGGCACGTGCGCCGCCAGGGGCAACGTAACTGGCAACCGGCACGGGGCTGGCGAGGATCGCCTTGATGATCTGGCGCATGGCGCTGTCCAGGCCGCCGGGGGTGTCCATACGGATCACCACCAGTTGCGCGCCCTGACCCCGGGCCTGGTCCAGGCCACGCAGCACGTAGTCGGCACTGGCAGGGCCGATGGCACCGTCGACGCTCAGTACCCAGACGGCCCCAGGCGCGGCCTGGCCGCCCGGGGCGAGGCCGAGCATCAGCACCAGCAACCACCAGCGCCAGCAGCGAGCGATCACCTGTCGTCACCTGGTTAGCCTCTATACCCCAAGTTTAGTCATGCCTGCCCGGGCACGGCCTAAAATTGCAGAGGGGGGCTAAACCGGAGGTGCATCATGCGTATGGCCAAGACCCTGCAGCAGCGCCTGGACCAGGCCAACTGCGATTACGACATCATTCCCCACCCGCACTCGGCAACCAGCCTCGAGTCGGCGCGCACCGCCGGGGTACCCGCCGAGCGGGTCGCCAAGTCGGTCATGCTCGACGACCGCCATGGCAACTACATCATGGCGGTACTGCCGGCCAATCGGCACCTGGACATGAGCAAGGTGCGCATGTCCGGCGCCTGGCAGCTTACCCGCGAAAGCGGCCTGCCGAGCCTGTTCGGCGATTGCGAACGTGGCGCCATCCCTGCAATGGGTGACGCTTACCAGATAAAGATGCTGCTCGATTCGAGTCTTACCCGCCAGGGCGATGTCTACCTGGAGGCAGGTGATCACGATCACCTTATCCACATGAGCATGGAGCAGTACCTGAAACTGGTACCGCAAGCCGAAGTACGCGAGCTGTGCTGATGTTCTCAAACCAATGCCGGGCTGGCGTCGTGGACGGCTCGCCCGGTACAGAGGAGGATTCATGGAAGCACCTACCCATCACTTTTCCGACCTGTTCAAGCAATTGGGCCTACCCGATGATCCCCAGAGCATCGACCAGTTCATCACCAGTCATTCCCCGTTGAAAAACGAAATCAAGCTGGTGGATGCGCCGTTCTGGACCGACTCCCAGCGGGCTTTTCTCAAGGAAAGCATCATTGAGGACTCCGATTGGGCGGTGCCCTTCGATCAACTCAACGAAGCATTGCGCCGCCCCCGAAAATAAAGCGCCGAGCGGCACCTGACGACTGATTGGCCGTTGCTATGCTCAGGAAAACAATAAGGGGATAGGCGCCATGAAAGATCCCTACGCACCAGGTTTCTGGTGCTCCGTGACGATCCTGGGCACGCTGACGGCTGGTTACTTCTACGGTATCCGCCATACGCACCAGATGAACCAGGCGGTGCAGTTCCTGTATGCCGCTGCCGCGGTCACCGCGGCAGCGGCATTGCTGGCGCTGACCTGGATTGCCTGGCAGCAACTGCACCTGAACAAGCGCGAAGTGATCCAGGGGCGAACGTTGCTCACCATCTGGAACACCAAGGTTGCGCTGCGCCGGGTCGAGACGGTGTTCGACCGCTATTTCTGGGGCAGCTACTGGCACTCCGGGCGCACCTTCGAGGAGGTGATGGGCGAGCTCAAGGGCACGCCGCTGGAGCAGAGCCTGGATGCGTTGAAACGCCAGTGCCGGGTGCTCGACCGCGAGATTCACGACCATCATCACCACTGGCTGGCCAACGCCCGCGACTTGTCCAGCGTGGCCACGGCCATGGCGCGCGAGCGCTACCAGCTCGACCTGTGCGAACCCTCAAGCAATGGCCATGGCAACACGGCGGTGCTCAATCGAGACCTGGAAGTGCTGGTGTACACCTGGTCGGCGCGCCTGCGCAGCTTCGACCATCAGCTGGATGAGCTGGAGCGCGCCTACCACTGAAGCTGATCATTCGCCGCGGATGTATTGCTCCAGCTGCGCAATCAGGTTGGCCTGTTCGGCGATGGTCTCTTTGACCAGGTCGCCAATCGACAGCAGGCCGAGCAGCTCGCCATTGCTGACCACCGGCAGGTGGCGCAGGTGGCGGTTGGTCATGAGGTTCATGCAGTACTCGAGGTTTTGCTTCGGTTCGACCGTGACCACGGGTGCGCTCATGATTTCCCGCACCGGGGTAGCCGCCGAAGAGCGGCCCTTGAGTACCAGTTTACGGGCGTAGTCTCGTTCGCTGACGATCCCCACCACCTGGTTGTTCTCCACAACAGGCAGCGCACCGACGTTTTTCTCCGCCAGCATTTTCAGGGCGTCGAGCACCGAGTCATCAGGGCCGATGGTGTACACGGTCTGGTGCTGGGACTTGGTCTTGAGGATTTGTTCGACGTTCTTCATACAGGCCTCTGCGGGTGGAGAAAACGGGCTCTTTGTGTAAATAAAGCATCCTGCACGCCAGCCTGCACGGCAATGCAGGAAACGGCATCGAGTCGATTGAAAAACGTCATGGACGATTGTCTCTGCCGGCCTCTTCGCGGCTAGCTTAAAGCTTAGGCATTTGCCCGATCCGGGCGACCATCTCGCTCACCACCTGCAAGTCCAGCATGAACTGCTCCACGGTCTTGAACTCGTTGTCGTTGTGCCCGGTGTACTTCACGTCTGGCATGGCCAGGCCGAACTGCACGCCGTTGGGCAAGTCATGTACCGAGGTGGCGCCGGCGGAGGTGCCGAACTCATGTTTCATGCCCAGGTTCTCGCTGGCCACATCGAGCAGGGCCTTGACCCATTCGCCTTCGGGGTTACGGTACATCGGCTCGTCGAGGCTGTAGTCGAAAGCGACCGAGGTGTGGCTCTGGCGTGTCCATTTACCCAGCTTGTCGGCCAGTTCGTCCTTGATCGTGGCCAGCGGCTTGCCTTTGGGAATGCGCAGGTTGACTGCCAGCTTCAGGCCTTTTTCGTTCACGCCGACAAAGGTCAGCGATGCGGTCAGCGGGCCCATGAACTCATCCTTGAAATCCACCCCGAGTTTCTTGCCCAGGTAATCCAGGCCCCAGTTGTCGGCGGCGTAGCGGGCGGCATCGGTGAAGTGGTTGTGCTTGAGCGGCACCTGCTTGCCCAGGCCGTTGATGAAGCCGAGCATGCGTGCCACCGGGTTGACCCCGGACTCGGGCTCGGACGAATGGGCCGAGACGCCAGTTACGGTGAGCAGCACGTTCTTGCCATCGACCTTGGCCGCGATGCTGAAGTCGCCGCCGTTTGCCTTCACGTATTCGGTACCGGCTTTTTCAAGCTGCTTGGCCAATTGTGCTGGATTGTCGCTGACCAGGGTCGCCACCGAGGTGGTCGGGATCTGGTTGGTCGCCAGGCCGCCGGTGAGGTTGACGATCTCTGCGCCCTTGCCGCTGCCCGGGCGTTTGGCGAAGCTCGCCATGACTGTGCCGTAGCCTTTTTCGGCGATCACCACCGGGTAACCGCCATCGAGCGCCAGGTTGTAGGCGGGCGTGGGGTTGCGTTCGAAGTAGTAGGGAATGGCGTCGCCGCTGGTTTCTTCAGTGGTGTCGATCAGCAGCTTGAACTGCCGGGCCAGCGGCAGGTTTTCGTCTTTTGCCACTTTCAGCGCGTACAGCGCTACGACGATGCCGTTCTTGTCGTCCTCAGTGCCGCGGCCGTACATGCGGTCACCTACCAGCGTGACCTTGAACGGGTCGAGTTGGGTGCCGTCATCCAGCTTCCAGTTGTCCGGGTTGACCGGCACGACGTCGGCGTGAGCATGGATGCCGACCACTTCCTGGCCGGCACCTAGCGAGACCTCGTAGACGCGGTTGTCGACGTTGCGGAAAGCCAGGCCAAAGCCCTCGGCCAGCGCTTTGATCTTGTCGGCGATCTTCAGGAACTCGGGGTTCTCGTGCTGGGGTACGCCGTCGACGCTGAAGGTGGGAATCGCCACCAGTTCGCGTAGGGTTTGCGTGGCAGCCTTGCCATATTTGATTCGGGTGTACAGGCCGAGCAGGCGGTTGATTTCGTTCTGCTGCTCGGCGTCGAGCGCTGTGCCAGCCAGGTAAGCGTCGAGGGTCGCGCCAAGGTTGTCGGCCTTGGCCTGTTCGCTACCTTTGAGCTTGCCGAGGAACTGCTTGAAGTCGCTGGGCTCGCTGCCGTCGAAGGCTTTGACGATGGCGGCGGACTGCTGTTGGGTGAGGTTGGCCTGGGCCGGTGCGGTGTAGATCCCCAGGCTGGCCAGCATTAGGGAGGCGGCGCATAACTTTTTCAGGTGCATTTCTGATCGCATTCCATGCAGGTTGTTGAAGGGTGCCCGTTTACGCAAACGGGAAGGCCTTCACGCTAACACCAACGGTATGCTTTCCGGGAGAGGGGCGATCGTGACGACATGCACAACTCAACAGTGCGGTAAGTGCACTCCGATGGGCCTGCTTTACGACAGGCTCTCCCAGAATGGGTCCAGCTTCCAATCTTCAGGGAAGCCCATCGCTTCATGGTTGATGCCGGGGAATTCGGACAACAACGCCTGAAGTCGTATGCCCCAACAGGTATCAGGGCTGACTTTGGCCATCAAGAGGTTGAGAATGCAAAGCACGGTGAACACTCGGGAATGCTGACCAGGCTTCTGCAAATGTTCAGGCCAGGGAAAACTTGCCTTGCGTGGCAGTTCTGGTCGTATGCCAAGCTCGCGGTTCCACAAACGGGCATGATGTGCACAGATATTACGGATTGTGGTCAGGGTATGCAGCCAAGACTGCAACAAGGGGCCGGGAAGGCCCAGCCGACGCGCAATTGCCTTGCGATCGGTGTCTTTAGCCAACCCCTTGAACAGATGCGAGAGGTCCCCGAGCGTAATTTCCTCCATGGCTGCCCAGGCCGGCATCAACTCAGGGTTGTCGTAGCTCAGTGCGTAGTGACGCGCATAGCTTTCCTTGGCACGCAGTTTTTTCAACTGAGCCTTGCGCGAGTCTGAGGCATGAGAGCGCTCGATGCGTTGGCACTCACGAGCGTGATCCTGACGTGCTTTGGTTTGTTTGCCGCGAATGGTGTCGAGCAGGTTGTGATGACGGTAGTCATGCTGGAAAAGCGCCTCCTGCAAGTGCCAATGTGACCCGTGCGCGGGCCCCATGTGATTGCTGACTGCCGCCCGTGTGGCGACCTCTATGCGTTCGATTGCATCGATGGTGAGCAAGCGCAAGCGCCGGTCAAACTCATACAGATGAGTGAGTGCCCGCAGCCGTGTACCTGGCTTGAAACGATGCTCAGCGTCATCAGGTAATTGAAAGGGACGCATGTAGGGCGTGAGGCGAAAGAAACTCACTGCTTCGAGAAAACAGCGCGCTTTGCTTTCATCCTGGATAGTCAGACCGCGATGCAGCAGCAGGTCCAATTGTGCGGGAACATCGATCGCAGGTTTGCAGAATGGCTTCATGCTTGACCCGTTCGGGCAAAAAAAACCCGCTCAATTTGTGCATAGCTGCCGAGGCAGCCATAGGCATGGCGGGTGTGTTGCGCGAGAGAATAGGTAGCACGAGCCAGCTTGGCAAGGTTTTTACCGTCAGCTCCACCCTCGAATATGTAACAAGTCAAATGCGCGCAGAGACGAAAAAGCCCCGGGCATAGGCCCAGGGCTTTTTGAAGATGGCGCACTCGGCGGGATTCGAACCCACGACCCCTGCCTTCGGAGGGCAGTACTCTATCCAGCTGAGCTACGAGTGCAACGCGCACGCATGATACCCATCTCGATCGGCGACGTCCATCGCCTTGATCTGTGGCTGTTTTTCCCCCGGTGCAAGCACCGCCAAAACATCTATCCATATGCAATAACAGTATTTCCCCGCCCATTCTTATGCCGGCTATCCTCTGGTTACAACTTGTTATAACAAGTCACTCATCAGTGAAGAGAACCATGGCCGAACTGCTCCCCCTGTCCCCGGTACCGCTCTATACCCAGCTCAAGGAGCTGCTGCGCGAGCGCATTCTCGACGGCACCTACGCGCCGCACAGCCGCATGCCCTCGGAGAGCGAGCTGGGCAAGGCGTTCGATGTCAGCCGCATCACCGTGCGCCAGGCGCTGGGCGACCTGCAGAAAGAGGGGCTGATCTTCAAGATCCATGGCAAAGGTACCTTCGTTGCCAAACCCAAGGCGTTCCAGAACGTCAGCACCCTGCAGGGCCTGGCCGAGTCGATGACGCAGATGGGCTATGAAGTGTTGAACCGCCTGCGCAGCTTGCGCCATGTGCCGGCCAACGCGCTGGTGGCCACGCGGCTGCAGGTTCAGGAGGGTAGCCTGGTCACCGAGATCCGCCGGGTCCGCCTGATCAACCGCGAGCCGGTGTCGCTGGAGATCACCTGGCTGCCCAAGGCCGTCGGCGAGAAGCTGGAAAAGGCCGACCTGGTTACCCGCGACATCTTCCTGCTGCTGGAAAACGACTGCGGCATCGCGCTCGGCCACGCCGACCTGGCCATCGATGCGGTGCTGGCCGACAGCGACCTGACGCAGGCGCTGGAGGTGGAAGAGGGCTCGCCGATCATGCGCATCGAGCGCCTTACCCATGCTGCCGACGGCACGCCGCTGGACTTCGAACACCTCTATTACCGCGGCGATGCGTTCCAGTACCGCCTGCGCATCGACCGCCAGAAGGGGGGCAAGGCATGATCATCGAGACCCAGGACTACGACATCATCATCATTGGTGGCGGCACCGCCGGCCCAATGGCGGCGATCAAGGCCAAGGAGCAGGACAAAAGCTTGCGCGTCCTGCTGCTGGACAAGGCCAACGTCAAGCGCAGCGGTGCCATCAGCATGGGCATGGACGGCCTGAACAACGCGATCATCCCTGGCCACGCCACGCCCGAGCAGTACACCAAGGAAATTACCGTGGCCAATGACGGCATCGTCAACCAGGCCGCCGTGCACGCCTATGCCACCCACAGTTTCGAAACCATCGAGCAGCTCGACCGCTGGGGTGTGAAGTTCGAGAAGGACGAAACCGGTGACTACGCGGTGAAGAAGGTCCACCACATGGGTGCCTACGTGCTGCCCATGCCCGAAGGCCATGACATCAAGAAGGTGCTCTACCGCCAGCTCAAGCGCGCCCGGGTAGAGATCAGCAACCGCATGGTGTGCACCCGTGTGCTGCTCGATGGCGAAGGCGCCGCCGCAGGTGTACTCGGTTTCGATTGCCGCAGCGGCGAGTTCCGAGTGGTGCGCGCCAAGGCGGTGATCCTCGCCTGTGGCGCAGCAGGGCGCCTGGGCCTGCCGTCGTCGGGTTACCTGATGGGCACCTACGAAAACCCTACCAACGCCGGCGACGGCTATGCCATGGCCTACCACGCGGGGGCAGAACTGGCCAACCTCGAGTGCTTCCAGATCAACCCGCTGATCAAGGACTACAACGGCCCGGCCTGTGCCTATGTGACCGGCCCGCTGGGCGGGTATACCGCCAACAGCAAGGGCGAGCGCTTCATCGAGTGCGACTACTGGAGCGGGCAGATGATGTGGGAGTTCCATCAGGAGCTCGAAGGTGGCAATGGCCCGGTGTTTCTCAAGCTCGATCACCTGGCCGAGGAAACCATCCAGAACATCGAGGAGATCCTGCACAGCAACGAACGCCCCAGCCGCGGCCAGTTTCATGCCGGGCGCGGCACCGATTACCGCCAGCACATGGTCGAGATGCACATCTCCGAAATCGGCTTCTGCTCCGGGCATTCGGCTTCGGGGGTGTGGGTCAACGAGAAGGCCGAGACCAGCGTCAAAGGCCTGTACGCCGCAGGCGACATGGCAGCGGTGCCGCACAACTACATGCTCGGCGCGTTCACCTATGGCTGGTTTGCCGGGGTGAACGCCGCGCACTACGTGGCTGGGCGCGAACTGGCCGAGGTGGATGTTGCCCAGGTCGAGCGCGAGCGTGAACGCGTGTTCGCGCCGTTGCACCGCGAGCACGGCCTGCCGCCGGCGCAGGTCGAGTACAAGCTGCGGCGCATGGTCAACGACTACCTGCAGCCGCCAAAGGTGACCAAGAAGATGGAGATTGGCCTGGTGCGCTTTGCCGAGATCGAGCGCGACCTCGAGCAGATGAAGGCCAACAACCCCCACGAACTGATGCGCGCGATGGAAGTGTCGGTGATCCGCGACTGTGCCGAAATGGCCGCCCGCGCTTCGCTGTTCCGCGAAGAAAGCCGCTGGGGCCTGTACCACCACCGGGTTGATTTCCCCGAGCGTAATGACGGTGAGTGGTTCTGCCATTGCCACCTGAAGAAGGGCGACGACGGCGAGATGACCAGCTTCAAGAAAGCCGTCGAGCCCTACTTGATAGCTTTGGATGCCGATGAGCAGACCGCCTATGACCGGCTACGGGTCAAGGCCGATGCCGCATGAACAACGCAGCTCCCACAGGGGAATGTGGAAACCTCTAGATAAAGGGTGCCTATAAAGGCCCCAAGGAAACCGTGACATGGCCTACCAGCCGCAAGAGATCTTCTTCCGCAGCAGCGCCCCAGTGACCATCGACGAAGACAAGTGCATCGCCGAAAAAGGCTGCACCGTGTGCGTCGAGGTCTGCCCCATGGACCTGCTGGCCATCAACCCGGCCACGCAGAAGGCTTACATGGCCTTCGACGAGTGCTGGTACTGCATGCCCTGCGAGAAGGATTGCCCGACCGGTGCGGTGAAAGTCGACATCCCGTACCTGCTGCGCTGACCCCCAGGCCATCCGGCGAACCACCGGACGCCCTCCTGCACTGCCCCTCGTTTCCCACCACCCAAGCCTGGTGGCGGAGACGATTCCAATACCTGAAACGATTCGAGGGGAACACCCATGCGCCTTGTAGCAACCGTGGCCGGCCTCGCGCTGGCGCTCGCTGGCTTGAACGCCAGCGCCGAGACCATTCGGGTCGCCATCGGCACCCAGGACACCACCATCAACTGCGCCACCGGCGGCCTGCTGATTCGTGAACTGGGCCTGCTGGAGAAATACCTGCCGCATGACGGCAAGTACAAAGATGCGCAGTACCAGATCGAATGGAAGAACTTCACCAGTGGCGCGCCGCTGACCAACGAGATGGTTGCCGGCAAGCTGGACTTCGGCGCCATGGCCGACTTCCCCGGCTCGTTCAATGGCGTTGCCCACCTGGACGCCGGCAAGCGCAGCCTGTTCATCAGTGTGCTGTCGGGCAGCGTGCAGGGCAGCGGCAACGGCATCGTCGTGCCGGCGGCCTCTGCCGTGCAATCGCTGAGCGAGCTCAAGGGCAAGACCATTTCCGTGCCGTTCGCCTCCACCGCTCACGGCATGCTGCTGCGCGCCGTCGCCGCGCAGGGCTGGGACCCGCAGAAAGACGTGCGGATCATCGCCCAGGCCCCGGAAATTGCAGGGTCGGCCCTGCGCAGCAACCGCATCGAAGCGCACGCCGACTTCGTGCCGTTCGCCGAGCTGTTCCCCAACCGAGGCTTCGCCCGCAAGATCTACGATGGCGCCCAGGCCAACGCGCCGACCTTCCATGGCGCCCTGGTCGATGCCGGCTACGCCAAGCAGTACCCCGAAGTGGTCACCGCCTACCTGCGCGCCAGCCTGGAGGCAGACCGCCTGATTGCCGCCGAACCCGAGAAGTACAGCGAGCTGATCGAGAAGGTCACCGGCATCGAAGCCGAGGTCAATTACCTGTTCCACGGCCCACTCGGCCTGCAGACCCGCGACCTGACCTGGAAGCCTGAATACCGCAAGGCGGTCGCGACCTCCATCGACACCCTCAAGCTGCTGAAAAAGACCGACCGCGGGCTCGACACCCAGCAGTTCATCGACGACCAGTACATCCGCGCCGCCTTCAAGCAGGCGGGTGTGGACTACGACAAGGCCCTTGGCAACTACGCGCCGCTGCCGCTCAAGGCGGTTGATGCGCTGACCGGCAAACCGATCACCGATTTCAGCCGGCTGGCGCAGATATGGGTACGCGGTGAAGACAAGGTGCGCCACTACGCATCCCCGGAGGCCGCCCTCGGTGCCCTGGCCCAGCTGGAACAAGAGGGCAAGGACATACGCGCCATCTACGCCCAGGCTGCCGACAGCGGCATCAAGTTGCTGGCCAACCAGGCCTGGTTCGTGCGCAAAGGCAATGGCGAGCTGGCCGCCTTCCTGCTCAAGGACCAGGCCGAACAGTACGCCAAGGCCCACGGCGGTGAGGCGCTGGACTTCGTCAGCGCCAACCAGAAGCTGGTCGCCCAGCGCTGACCCGGAGGCATCGTCATGACCCGCGACCTCAAGCGTTGGCCCGTGCGCCTTGCATCCTTGCTGGCCTGCCTGCTGTTCTGGCAGGTGGCAGCCAATGCCAGGCTCGATTTCGGGCTGTTCACCTTCACCTATGTACCCACGCCCAGCGCGGTGTTGGATGCAGCCTGGCAACTGCTTACCGGCAATGCCCTGCTGGCGCACCTGGGCAGCAGCCTGGCGCGGGTGTTTCTCGGCTATGGCGTCGCGGCACTCCTGGGCGTGGTCCTTGGGCTGCTGATCGGCCGCTCCAGATGGGCCGAGGACACGCTGCTGCCGCCGCTGGAAGTGCTGCGGCCGATCCCGGCAGTGGCCTGGATCCCGCTGGCCATCCTGATGTTCCCGTCGTCCGAGCTGTCGATGGTGTTCATCACCTTCACCGGTGCGCTGTTCCCGATCCTGCTAAACACCGTGCATGGCGTCGAGGCCGTCGACCCGCGCCTGGTCGCCTCGGCGCGCAGCCTGGGGGCAGGGCGTTGGGCGATCCTGCGTGAGGTGGTGTTGCCGGGTGCACTGCCGAGCATCGTCACCGGCCTTGCCATCGGCATGGGCACCTCATGGTTCTGCCTGGTCACCGCCGAGATGATCTCCGGGCAGTTCGGCATCGGCTATTACACCTGGGAGTCGTACACCTTGCAGAACTACCCCGACATCATCGTCGGCATGTTGCTGATCGGCGTGCTGGGCATGGGCAGCAGTGCCCTGGTCAAGCACCTCGGCGCATTGGCAACGCCCTGGTATCGCACGCGGAGGGCTGCCTGATGAGCAGTTATCAACAGGCGCCAGAGCCCGGGCGTATCGAAGGCCGGGGCTTGTCGATCCGCCTGGGGCAGGGCGTCGATGCCTTCGAAGCAGTACAGCGCCTGGACTTTACCGTCGCCCCTGGCGAGTTCGTGTGCATCCTGGGGCCGTCCGGCTGCGGCAAGTCGACCTTGCTCGGCGCATTGGCCGGGCACTTGGTACCCAGCACTGGCCACCTGACCGTAGACGACCAGGTGATAGACGGGCCTTCGCCGCAGCGCGGCATGGTGTTCCAGCATCACACGCTGCTGCCCTGGCGCAGCGTGCTCGATAACGTCGCCTTCGGCCTGAAGATGCAAGGGCTGGGCAAGGCCGATCGGCAGCGCCAAGCCCATGAAATGCTGCAGTTGGTCGGCTTGGCCGACTTCGCCTCGCGCTGGCCGAGCCAGCTGTCCGGCGGCATGCAGCAGCGTGCAGAGATCGCCCGGGTGTTGATCAATCGCCCCCGCCTGTTGCTCATGGACGAACCTTTCGGCGCCCTCGATGCGCAAACCCGCGCGCGGATGCAGGAGCTGCTGCTGGATATCTGGGCGCGCATCCGCACCACCGTGGTGTTTGTCACCCACGACATCGACGAAGCCTTGTTTCTGGCCGACCGCATCCTGGTGATGAGCACGCGCCCGGGTCGCTTCATCGAAGACTTGCGCCTGGACTTCCCACGGCCGCGCCGCGCCAGTTTGCTGACCAGCCCGGCATTCACCCACCTCAAGCGTCACTGCCTGGCATTGCTACGCCACGAAGACGGCCGCGAACTGCCGCGCCTGACGCCGCTAGGCCTGCCGGACACTGACCACCCACCGCTACGGATCGCGCTATGACCGAACGACACACTGACAACCCCGACATCCTTGCCCTGCTGCCTCGCCTTGAAGCCGACGATGCCGGCGTGCGGCGCATCGCCCTGATCGAACTGGCCGACCTGGAAGACCCGCAGGGCTTGCCTTGGTTGACCGATGCGCTGCTGGTCGACGCGGCCGACGAAGTTCGTACAGAAGCCGCGCGGCTGCTGGAAGCCTGGGAACAACCCGAGGTGGTGCAGGCCCTTTGCGCCGCCCTGGCCGATGCCGCCGAGCCGGTACGCCTGGCCGCCGCGCAGAGCCTCAGCGAGCTCAAGAGCCTGGAAGCCGGCCAGTTGATTCTGCCGTGGGTGAAGCACGCCGATGCCTTCGTGCGCGCCAGTGCCCTGCGGGCCTTGCGCGAGTTGCGCCTGGAAGATGCGGCCGCACCGGCGTTGCTTGCGCTGGCGGATGATGATGCGGCTGTGCGACGTGAGGCAGTGGGCATTCTTGGCTGGCTCAAGCACCAGCCCGCGTTGCCGGCGCTGGCAAGGCTCGCCGAGGCTGAGCCGGACACCGAAGTGCGTCGCGCGGCCATTGGCGCGCTGGGCCTTGCCCGTGACAGCGCGGTGCTGCCGGCGCTGGTGGCAGCGTTGAACGATGCGGCCTGGCAAGTACGCGAAGAAGCCGCCACCACCCTGGGCAAAGTGGGCCAGGAGCAGGCGGGCCCGGCGCTGGTGGATGCGCTTGGCGATGGCTTCTGGCAGGTACGTTTGCGGGCGGCTCGTTCGCTGGGCCGACTGCGTTATGCCGCAGCTCTGGATGCACTTGGCGAGCTGCTCGGCCATGGCATCGCCAACTTGCGCAAGGAAGCCGCCCTCGCCTTGGGTGAGCTGGGCCAGGCGCGTGCCTTGCCGGTGCTGCAGGCCGCCGAAGCCGATAGCGACCCCGAGGTGCGCAAGGCCGTGCGTATTGCCCTGGCACAACTGCGCGGGGCAGCGTGATGAACGCCCCGGCGGCAATCCGCAACCTGCGTGGGCCCGGGCAGCTGGTGCTGCAGTGGGAGGATGGCGAGCACAGCATCAGCCATGCCCGCCTGCGTGGTGCCTGCCCCTGTTCGCAATGCCGCGCGGCGCGCTTGTCGGGCGGCATCAGTGTGGTGCGCGATGACGTGCGCATCGAGCGGGTCGAGCCGCAAGGTTATGGCGTGCAACTGGTGTTCAGCGATGGGCATGAGCGGGGTATTTATCCATGGCCGTACCTGCGCGAGCTTGGGTGAATCCACTGGCCCCATCGCCGGCAAGCCGGCTCCCACAGGTAATTCACTGAGCCCTGGAACGGTGCAATACCTGTGGGAGCCGGCTTGCCGGCGATGGGGTCAGTGGGTTTCACAAAGCAATCAGCTCGGGCCGCAACCCTTCCACCCGCCGCGCGGGCGGCGGCAGGTACCCACCATCACCGGTGATCTGGTGCAGCACCTTCTCGCGTAACCCATGCAGCGCCACGCCGGTGCGCAACCGCGGATGCGGCAGGTCGATTTCAACCACCGACTTGATCCGCCCTGGGCGCGGCTCCAGCACCACCACTCGATCAGCCAGGTACGTCGCTTCCTCGGCATCGTGCGTCACCAGCAATGTGGTGATGCCGGCACGTTCGCGGATGGCCAGCAGCTCATCCTGCAGTTGCTGCCGGGTCAATGCATCGAGCGCACCGAATGGCTCGTCCAGCAGCAGGATCCGCGGGCTTGCCACCAGCCCCCGGGCAATCGCCACACGTTGCGCCATGCCCCCGGACAGCTGGTGCGGGTACGCCGATTCGAAGCCCACCAGGCCCACCAGCAGCACGAACTCATGCACCCGGCGGGCACGTTCGCCTTGGGTCAGGTGCTCGTTGACCAGGCCCAGGGCAATGTTCTGTTCCACGGTCAGCCATGGAAACAAGCGGTGCTCCTGGAACACGATGCCACGCTCGCCACCGATGCCGCTGACTGGTTTGCCATCCACGCGGATGCTGCCGCTGTAGTCGGTGTCCAGCCCCACCAGCAGGCGCAGCAGGGTGGACTTGCCGCAGCCGGAGGCGCCGACGATGGCGATGAATTCGCCTTCGTTGATGGCCAGGTTGAAGTTGCGGATCGCTTCGAAGGGCTGGCCATCGACGCTGAACACCTTGCCTACCGCTTCGAAGCTGACCAGCGCTGGCGTGGTGTCGGGTTGGTTGGCCGCCAGCAGGTGAGACGTGTTGAAAGCGTTCATGCGGTTCTCCAGCGCGTGGCGCGCGATTCGAGGCGTTGTCCAAGGGTGCCGAGCAGGGCGCCGACCAGGCCGATCAGCAGCATGGCGGCCATGACCTGGTCCATGCGGAAAAGCTGTTGCGCGCCGATCATCAGGCTGGCGATGCCGCCATCCGAAGGCATGAAGTACTCGGCACCGATGGTGCCTAGCCAGGCGTAGATCAGCGACAGGCGCAGGCCTGCGAAAATGGCCGGGGCCGCGCCGGGCAGTACCAGCAGGCGCAGGCGCTGCCACAGGTTCAGGCGCAGCGTGCGGGCGGCCTCTCCCAGTTGCGGCGGCAGGCTGGCGATGCCGCGCTGGGTAGCGATCAGCAGCGGGAAGAAGGCGGCCAGGCCGACGAACACATTCTTGGCGCCTTCGCCCAGGCCGAACCAGGCGGTCAGCAACGGCACCCAGGCGAACAGTGCCACCTGGCGCAACGCCGACAAGCTGGGCCCGAAAACCCGCTCGGCGTTGCGTGACAGGCCCAGCAACAGGCCCGTCAGCAAGCCTGCACCGCCGCCCAGCACGAGGCCGGTCAGGGTGCGTTGCAGGCTGAGCAGCATGGCTTCTGGCAGTGAGCCATCGGTAAGGCCTGCGAACAGGGTGTGCACCACGCCCAGCGGCGAGGTCAGGATGTTCTGGTCGACCCAGCCCAGGCTGCTGCTGGCTTGCCACAGCGCAAGCAGTGCTGCCGGCAGCAGCAGGCTTTGCCAGCCCTTGGGTACGGGCCCGCGTTGCTGCTCGCCGGTGGCCGGTTGTGGCCAGTACAGCAGGCGTTTTTCCAGAGCTGAAAAGCCGCGCTCCATCAGCGCGCCGACCAGGCCGATGATCAGGATGCACAGCACCACCAGGTCAAGCATGAACAGCTGCCGGCCCCACACCATCAGGTAGCCGATCCCTTCGCTGGAGGCCAGCAGCTCGACCGCCAGTAATGACGTCCAGCCGGTGGCCAATGCCAGGCGCACGCCGGTGAGGAAGGCGGGCAGGGCGGCCGGCAGCAGCAGGCGCAGGAACAGCAAGTGACGTGGCAGGCGCAAGGCCGCGGCGGCTTCGCGCAGCTTGGGCTGGGCATCGCGTACGCCGACCAGGGTATGCAGGGTGACGGGTACCACCACGGCTTTCACCAGCACCACCAGCTTGAGCAGTTCACCAATGCCGAAAAACAGCATGAACAGCGGGATCCACGCCAGGGTCGGGATCTGGGCCAGCGCGACGAAGGTTGGCAGCACCAGCGTTTGCGCATTGCGCGAAGTTCCCAGCCAGGCCCCCAGCAGCAAACCGCTGGCAATCCCTGCCAGCAACCCCCACCACAGCCGCTGCAAACTTATCCACAAGTGCCCCCAAAGCTCGCCGGAGCCGAACTCCACTGCGCTGTCCCACACCCGCGAGGGTGCCGGCAGGATCTGCTCGCTCATCCAGTGCTGCCGGCTCGCCACGGCCCACAGCAGCGCGATCAGCACTGGCAACACCCAGGGCAGAGCGCGCTCGCCGATGTGGGGGCGGCCTTGGGTCGCGAAAGGGCCGCGTAGGGGCCCCAGAAGCCCACCCCGACCTTTGCTCAGAATTCCATTCATCGGCCATCTCTCGAAGCGTTTCAAGGTTATGCACTTATGGAATTAAAAATTCTCATATGTGGCTTTCAAGAGATAAGAGCATGCACGCCTTGCATGCGGAAGCCTCCAGCCGTTGCGTTTTCCTCATATTTTCGATGCGTATTGCGCAAGCTTGCCGGGGGGCCGCGTGATGCGTGGTTTATGCCTTCTGGTTACTAAAAAATGAAGTTTTGATCTTTGTAGGTTCTAACCAGACCAGCCTAGCTTCTGGCCATAGCGCCGGCCATCGCCGGTGGCGGCCTGCCAAGGAGCCTTGCCATGAAAACCCAGTTGCGCCATCTGATTACCGCCCTTGGGCTATTCACTTTTTTCGCCCTCAGCGCCCAGGCGGCCGAATCGGCAAAGCCCGAGAGCATTCGCATTGCCGTGCCTGACCTGAGTGCTGGCAGCAAGCACAGCGCCGGTGGCGTGGTCGACGTGCTGCGCGACCAGCAATCGCTTGAAAAGGAATTCGCCAAAGATGGCATCCGCATCGACTGGCAGTTCTTCAAGGGTGCAGGCCCGGTGGTCAACGAAGCGTTGGCCAACGGCCAGGCAGATTTCGCCTACCTGGGCGACCTGGCGGCCATCGTCGGCAAGGCCAACGGCCTCGACACCCGCGTGCTTTCGGCCGGCGTGCGAGGGGTGAAAAGCTACCTGGGTGTGGTGCCGGGCTCTGGCATCAAGACCCTGCACGACCTCAAGGGCAAGCGCGTGGCGGTGTTCCGCGGTACCGCCAACCAGCTGTCGTTTGCCAGCGCGTTGGCGAGCCAAGGGTTGTCCGAGCGCGACCTGAAGGTGATCAACCTGGATTTCAACGCGGCCAACGCGGCACTGGCCGCCAAGCAGATCGACGCCACCTGGGGGCTGTCCAGCCTGCTCTCGCTGCGCGAGCGCGGCCTGGTCGAATTGCCGGTCAACTCACGCGACCTGGAAGGCGCAGGCAGCACCCAGGCAGTGTTGCTGGGCACTGGGGATTTCATTCGCAAGTACCCCGAGCTGGTCCAGCGCGTGGTCAATGCGCAGCAGCAGGCCACCCACTGGCTGCGCGACGAGCACAACCGCGATGCCTACCTCGACCTGGTAGCGAGCAACGCCAACTGGCCGCGCAGCATTCTCAGCGACGACCTGGCCAAGGAAGACCTCGCCCATTACTTCGACCCGCGCCTGGACGCCGACTTTGTCGCCCAGTTGCAGCAAGGCGTCGACCTGGCCGCCAAAGAGCGCCTGATCCGCCGGGACTTCAAGGTCGCCGACTGGATCGAACCGCGCTTCCTGGATGCCGCCTTGAAGCAGGAACAAGCCGTACAAGCCGCCCGTTGAACCTCAACCCCCGACAATCACCGCAAGGACCACGACCATGAGCAATGCCGCACTGGCCGCCGCGCCGCAAACTCTCGAACTCGATATCCACCCCGTCGCCGGCCGCATTGGCGCAGAAATCCGCGGGGTGAAACTGTCCGCCGACCTGGATGCCGCCACAATCGACGCGATCCAGGCCGCCCTGGTGCAGCACAAGGTGATCTTCTTCCGCGGCCAGGGCCACCTGGATGATCAAAGCCAGGAAGGCTTCGCCAAGCTGCTCGGCGAGCCGGTCGCTCACCCGACCGTGCCGGTGGTTGATGGCAGCAGTTACCTGCTGCAGCTCGACGGTGCTGAAGGCCAGCGGGCCAACTCCTGGCACACCGACGTGACCTTCGTCGACGCCTACCCCAAGGCCTCGATCCTGCGTAGCGTGGTTGCCCCGGCTTCCGGTGGCGATACCGTGTGGGCCAACACGGCTGCGGCTTATCAGGAGTTGCCCGAGCCCCTGCGCGAACTGGCCGACAAGCTGTGGGCAGTGCACAGCAACGAATACGACTACGCCAGCATCAAGCCGGATGTCGACCCGGCGAAGCTTGAGCGTTACCGCAAGGTGTTCACGTCGACGGTGTACGAGACAGAGCACCCGGTGGTGCGGGTGCACCCAGTCAGCGGTGAGCGGGCGTTGCAGCTGGGGCATTTCGTCAAACGCATCAAGGGCTATTCGCTGGCCGATTCACAGCACCTGTTCGCGGTGCTGCAAGGGCACGTGACGCGCCTGGAGAACACCGTGCGCTGGCGCTGGGAGGCGGGTGATGTGGCGATCTGGGATAACCGTGCGACGCAGCATTATGCGGTGGATGACTACGGCACCCAGCCGCGCATCGTGCGCCGGGTTACCTTGGCGGGTGAGGTGCCGGTTGGCGTGGATGGCCAACTGAGCCGGACTACGCGCAAGGGCTGAAATCGCATCGCCGGCAAGCCGGCTCCCACAGGTATTGCGCAACTGTAGGCTCAGCGCTGTACTTGTGGCCGCCAGCTTGCCGGCGATTCGGGGGTAATGCCCCCGCCAGTCACGCCTCGGCATCACAGGCGATCAACTGCCTGACCATTCCCTGCGCCAACGGCGACAAGCCATACCCCACCCGGCTCACCACCCCATAGCGGGTATAGAACGATTCTTCCTGCTCGGGCGCCAGGTCCGCCAGTTGCAGCGCCACCAGGCCTGACTGATACGGCCGCAAATTGGCGCTGCAGGCGATGCCGATGGTGTCCGAGTGCATCACCACGTTGAGCAGCGCGTAGCCGTGCTCGCATTCCACCGTCGGCAAGAAGTCCTGCCGGCCGCTGAGGTCGCTGAGGATCTTGCGGATGTTTGGCGGGCGGAAGGTGGTCGCCAGCGGGTAGTCAAATACATCCCGTGCATTCACCTGGGCCAGTTCGGCCAGCGGGTGCCCCGCGCGGCAGCAGAAATGCCAGCGTTGTGGCGCCAGCTTGTGCACGCGGTAATCCGGGTCGGATTCGAACTGGCGGGTATCGGCCACGAAGAACTCGATCTCCTCGGCAATCAGTTTGCGGTTCAGCGCCTGCCAGTTATCCACCTGAAAACACGTGCGCGCCGCCGGGTATTCAGCGACGAAACGCGCCACCGCTCGCGGCACCAGCCCGCCAGCGGGCGCAGGGCCGGAGCCGAAGCGCACCACCCCGGTGGTAGCGCCATTGAACTGGTGGATCTCGTTCACCAGGTTATGCGCGCCATGCACCAGCCGACGCGAATGCTCCAGCACCAGCAGCCCCTGGCGGGTGGGCGCGAGCTCCTTGCTGGCGCGGTCGACCAGACGGCAGCCGATGTTGTGCTCCAGGGTCTGGATGCTGCGGCTGAAGGCCGATTGCGACAGGTTCACCGCCGCCGCAGCAGCGACAAAACTGCGGTGCTCGACAAGGGCAATGAAGTGGCGGAGCTGGCGGAGGTCGATATGCATTTTTTACATGGAAACTTTCGGTGGAATGCAATTGATGAAGAGGGTGAGCCCCCTTATAAAGGGTGTTACTTATTCCACAAAATATGAATTGAACATATTTATATCTCTTAAAAGAATATAAGCCCACGTCACCGCGATTCGGTTCCGTCAACGGAAATGCTCGCCAGGGCCAATGCCTCAAGGAGCATTTGCATGTCCCGACTTTCCCGTTGGCCTGCGCGCGCGTCGCGTTTTACCTTGCAACCTCTAGCCGCTGGCGTACTGCTGGCAGCTTCCAGCGGCAGCTTTGCCGAAGAGCCGGCCAGCACAACCCCAGCCGTGGAGCAGGACGCCAAGCTCGGCACCGTTACCGTCAATGCCCGCCGCCGTGAAGAAACCGCGCAGAGCGTGCCCACGCCGATCAGCGTGCTGAACAGTGAAACCCTGGAAACCCAGCGCATCTACCGCGTGCAAGACCTGCAACAGCTGGTGCCCAGTACCAATGTGGCCTACGTGCATGCCCGCCAGTCGAGCATCTCGATCCGCGGCTTGGGCAACAACCCGGCCAGCGATGGCCTGGAGGGCAGCGTCGGCATCTACCTGGACAACGTCTACCTCGGCCGCCCGGGCATGGCGGTGTTCGACCTGCTCGATGTCGAGCAGCTGGAGGTGCTACGCGGCCCGCAAGGCACGCTGTTCGGCAAGAACACCACGGCGGGGGTGCTGAACATTACCTCGCGCAAGCCGACCTTCCACCGCGAAGGCAGCATCCAGCAGTCCATCGGTGAGGATGGCTACCTGCAGACCCAAGGCAGTTTCTCCGGGCCGATCAGCGAGACCCTGGCCGGGCGCATCAGCGCCTACCGCACCGAAGACGATGGTTATGTGAAGAACATCCACAACGGCGATGACCTGAACGGCGGCAAGCGCCAGGGTTTTCGCACCCAGTTGTTGTTCCAGCCCAGCGAAACTTTCAACCTGCGCTGGATCGGCGAGTACAACGAAGAGGACTCCAACAACGGCATCCTCAGCCTGTACAGCACCGGGCCGACCCTCAATGGTGTCAACCGTTATGAAAGCCTGGCCGCCCAGGCCGGTGCCACGCTGGTGTCGGGCAAGGACCGCAAGGTCAACTTCGATGCCGACCAGCAGGTGACGGTGTTCCAGGGCGGTACATCGGTGGAGGCCAACTGGACCCTGCCCAACGACTTCACCCTGACCTCGATCACCGCCTACCGCTGGTGGGACTTCACCCCGCGCAACGACGATGGCCTGGATGTGCCGGTGTTCTACAGCGCCGGGGTGTCGGTGCGCGACAAGCAATATTCCCAGGAGATCCGCCTGGCCTCGCCCACCGGGGGCGCGTTCGACTATGTGCTGGGTGCCTATTACTTCAAGCAGGACCTGGACAACAAATCCTTCACCTATTACGGCCCCCAGGCAGACGTCTGGAACCTCACCCCGGCTGGCGCGCTGAACAACGTCAACACCATCGGTGACGGGCACATCGATACCGACAGCTATGCGCTGTTTGCCCAAGGCACCTGGCACCTCACCGATCGCCTCGACTTCACAGCCGGTGTCCGCGGCACCTATGAAGAAAAGAGCGCCTGGGTGACCCGCGATGCGCCATCGGGCGGTGCAGCAGTGACCGGCGCCGCTGCCGCCGCACGCCAGGGCAGGGTGGGCGCCTACGATTCGGGGGACCTCAACCAGTACAGCTTCAGCCCCTCCGGCCTGCTTGGCCTGAGCTACCGCTTCAACGAGCAGTTGCTGGGCTATGCCACCCTGACCCACGGCGAAAAGTCCGGCGGCATCAACCTCACTGTCGGCGCGGCGCCACGGCTGGGCACCGATTCGCTGCTGGTTGGCACCGAGCGGGTCAACAACGCCGAAGTGGGCCTCAAGAGCACCCTGTTCGACGACCGCCTGCAGCTCAACGCCAACCTGTTCTGGGCTGAGGTACATGGCTATCAGGCCAACGTCTACGACCAGGTCAACCGCGTGCAGTACCTGGCCAACGCCGGCCGTGTGCGCTCGCGGGGCCTGGAGTTCGAGGCCACGGCGCTGCCGATCCGCGGCTTGACGGTCAATTTCAACGGTTCGTGGAACGACGTGCGCTACACCGAGTACGACGACGCGCCGTGCCCGCCTGAGGTAAGCCTGGCCAATGCCAACGCCACCTGCGACTTGTCCGGCCATCAGGTGGTCGGCGCTTCCAAGTACATCGCCAACCTCAACGGCCAGTACAAGTGGCAGCTGACCGAGCACGTCGAGCCTTACGTCACCGCCAGCTATGCCTTCCGCTCCAAGGCGGTCGGCACCATCGACGACTCCGACTTCGGCCAGATCCCCAGCTACGCGCTGGTCAACCTGTCCACCGGCGTGCGCCTGGACCAGGGCGACGGCGTGCTCGACCTGTCGCTGTGGGTGAAGAACGCCGGCGACAAGACCTATTTCACCAGCCTGTGGAATTCCGCCAACGGTGGCTATGCCGGCGTGCTTGGCACCCCGCGCACCTTCGGCGCCACCGCCCGTTATGACTTCTGAGCACAAGGAGCTTTGCCATGAATGCCAAGACCGAAACCCCCGCCCTGCCTGAAGGCGCTTGCCTGACGGCCAAGGTCCCCGAGCGTGATGAAGCGCTGCTCGGTGATGTAGTGGTCAACCCTTACCGCCTGGCGCCGCTGACCGCGATCATTCGCGATGGTGGGCGCACCTTGAGCGCCGCCCATGTGCGCGTGCTGGGGCGTGGCGAGCGCGGGGTGGATATCGCCTACGACGTTTCCGACCGTTCGCTGTGGACCTACGGCGGCATTCCGGTGTTCGGGCTGTATCCGGATCATGTCAACCAAGTAGAGGTGACCTACAAGCTGGACGGCGAGCGTATCCGTGAGCGCTACCAGATCTACGCCCCAGCCGTGCGCCTGCCGGTGGTGGCCAAACAAACCGCCGCGCTGCCGCAAGTGCAGCCAGTCAAGGTGGCGTCGGGCTTCGAAAACCGCCTGTATCTGTTCAACCACCTGCAAGGCGATATTCCGGGTGCCCGTGCCTTCAAGTGGAATGGGCTGGGCGGTGCCGCCGAATGGGACCAGGTCGGCAACAACTGGATTGCCGACACCAACGGCGACGTGCGCTGGTACCTGGACATCGAGCAGATCCACGACTCCAACCGCCGTGACGGCCTGGGCGGCACCATGGGTTTCCAGCAGACCCGCGACGGCAAGTTGATCTGGGGCCAGGGCCAGACCTACTCCAAGTACGACCTGTTGGGCCGGCGCATCTGGCAGCGCAGCCTGCCTGACAAGTTCGCTGACTTCTCCCACGAAATCCGCGAGACGGCCAACGGCACCTACCTGCTGCGCGTCGGCACCAGCGACTACCGCCGCCCCGATGGCAAACGCGTGCGCTCGATTCGCGACCACATCATCGAGGTCAATGAAGCCGGTGACGTGCTGGACTTCTGGGACCTGAACCAGATCCTCGACCCGTATCGCGGCGACCTGCTCGAAACCCTCGGCAAGGCGGCCGTTCAATTGCCGGACGGCGTACAGAAGCAGGAGGATCGCCTGGCCAATGAGCTGGCCGAAGGCAACCTGCCGTTCGGTGACACCCCGGGCGTTGGCACCGGGCGTAACTGGGCGCACGTCAATGCCATCGACTACGACGCCGATGACGACAGCATTATCGTTTCAGCTCGCCACCAGGGCGTCGTGAAGATCGGTCGGGACAAAACCGTGAGGTGGATTCTGGCCTCGCCACAGGGCTGGCCGCAGCGCCTGCAGGGCAAGGTACTCAAGCCGGTTGCGGGTGAAGGCTTCGACTGGTCCTGGACCCAGCACACCGCCTGGCTGACCGGCAAAGGGACGCTGACTGTGTTCGACAATGGCTGGGGGCGTGACTTTGCCCCGACCAAGCTGACCGGCAACTACAGCCGTGCAGTGGAGTACAAGATCGACGAGGCCAAAGGTACGGTCGAGCAGGTCTGGGAGTACGGCAAGGAGCGCGGCGACGAGTGGTACAGCCCGGTGACGTCGGTGGTGGCTTACCGGCCCGAGACCGACACCCAGTTCATCTATTCGGCCTCGGTGAATTTCCTGACCCCCGAGAAACTCACCACCACGGTGCTCAATGAAGTGCGCCGGGGTAGCCAGGAGGTGCTGGTGGAGCTGAAGGTGCATAGCCGTCAGCCTGGCAGTGTCGGCTACCGGGCTTTGGTCATTGATCTGGGGGCCGCGTTCTGAATTTGGGTTGATCGGGGTGTACGCCTTGAGGTTTGAGGTGGGGCGTAAATCGAGCGCCGCCCGCGCGGCGCTCGATTTACGCCACCCTGCACCTCGCACGTCAAACCCCTAAAAGCCCCACCGACGGTCCCCCTTCACATTTCTCTCACCCCGTTCGTCTACCCTATACCGGCCTGCGCACCGCAATTCCGGATAGGCTGTTCAACCATTCGTTCTTTTTTTCGAACAGCCTATTGTCCTATACCCCAGC
The DNA here is from genome assembly GCF_047978245.1 of Pseudomonas sp. LFS044. Lineage (NCBI taxonomy): Bacteria > Pseudomonadati > Pseudomonadota > Gammaproteobacteria > Pseudomonadales > Pseudomonadaceae > Pseudomonas > Pseudomonas sp. LFS044. Next base: position 81,696 of record NZ_JBFPFX010000017.1, on the reverse strand, counting down.
AGCCGCTTAGCATTCGTTTGAGATTTCAAACGCTCGATGCCCTGCCTTGGGCGCTTTTCAACAATCAACAATTCGGGAAGCCGACATGCAGCTCAAAGACGCTCAGTTGTTCCGCCAGCAAGCCTTCATCAACGGTGAATGGCTGGATGCGGACAGCGGCCAGACCATCAATGTGACCAACCCGGCCACAGGTGAAGTCATCGGTACCGTGCCAAAGATGGGCACCGCGGAAACCCGCCGCGCCATCGAAGCTGCCGACAAGGCCCTGCCGGCCTGGCGTGCACTGACCGCCAAAGAGCGTTCGACCAAGCTGCGTCGCTGGTTCGAACTGATGATCGAAAACCAGGACGACCTGGCTCGCCTGATGACCACCGAGCAAGGCAAGCCACTGGCTGAAGCCAAGGGCGAAATCGCCTACGCTGCCTCGTTCATCGAGTGGTTCGCTGAAGAAGCCAAGCGCGTTTACGGCGACACCATCCCAGGCCACCAGCCTGACAAGCGCCTGATCGTCATCAAGCAGCCGATCGGCGTTACCGCGGCCATCACCCCGTGGAACTTCCCGGCCGCGATGATCACCCGTAAAGCCGGCCCGGCCCTGGCCGCTGGTTGCACCATGGTGCTCAAGCCTGCTTCGCAAACCCCGTACTCGGCCCTGGCTCTGGTCGAGCTGGCTACCCGTGCCGGCATCCCGGCTGGCGTGCTGAGCGTGGTGACCGGCAGCGCTGGCGAAGTTGGCGGCGAGCTGACCGGCAACTCCCTGGTACGCAAGCTGTCGTTCACTGGCTCGACCGAAATCGGTCGCCAGCTGATGCAGGAATGCGCCAAGGACATCAAGAAGGTTTCCCTGGAGCTGGGTGGCAACGCCCCGTTCATCGTGTTCGACGATGCCGACCTGGACAAGGCGGTTGAAGGCGCGATCATCTCCAAGTACCGCAACAACGGCCAGACCTGCGTTTGCGCCAACCGTATCTACGTACAGGACGGCGTCTACGACGCGTTCGCCGAGAAGCTCAAAGCCGCTGTGGCCAAGCTGAAGATCGGTAACGGCCTGGAAGACGGCACCACCACTGGCCCGCTGATCGACGGCAAGGCTGTCGCCAAGGTTCAGGAACACATCGAAGACGCCGTCTCCAAAGGCGCCAAGGTGCTGTCCGGTGGCAAGCTGATCGAAGGCAACTTCTTCGAGCCGACCATCCTGGTCGATGTGCCGAAGAGCGCTGCCGTCGCCAAGGAAGAGACCTTCGGCCCACTGGCGCCGCTGTTCCGCTTCAAAGACGAAGCCGAAGTCATCGCCATGTCCAACGACACCGAGTTCGGCCTGGCCTCGTACTTCTACGCCCGTGACATGAGCCGTGTGTTCCGCGTTGCCGAGGCCCTGGAATACGGCATGGTCGGCATCAACACCGGTCTGATCTCCAACGAAGTCGCGCCGTTCGGCGGCATCAAGGCTTCGGGCCTGGGCCGTGAAGGTTCCAAGTACGGTATCGAGGACTACCTCGAGATCAAGTACCTGTGCATCAGCGTTTGATGCGCTAAAGGTTTTACCTCTGCCAGCGGGGCGCGAGAGCGACGTCTCGCTGGCCTTTTTTGACATTGCAGCACCTGGTGGCCAGGGCGTTCACGGCAGTCGATCAACGAATACTGTTCGCGAGCACTCCCAGCCACCCCCGAATAAAAGCGCCGCTGATCGGCGCAAATGAGGGCATTATGAGCAAGACCAACGAATCCTTGATGCAACGTCGTATCGCCGCCGTCCCACGTGGCGTTGGCCAGATCCACCCGATCTTCGTTGAAAGCGCGAAGAACTCGACCGTGATCGACGTTGAAGGCCGCGAACTGATCGACTTCGCTGGCGGCATCGCAGTACTGAACACCGGCCACCTGCACCCGAAAGTGGTTGCCGCCGTTCAAGAGCAGCTGACCAAAGTCAGCCACACCTGCTTCCAGGTGCTGGCCTACGAACCCTACGTAGAGCTGTGCGAAAAGATCAACAAGCTGGTCCCAGGCGACTTCGACAAGAAGACCCTGCTGGTCACCTCCGGCTCCGAAGCTGTTGAAAACGCCATCAAGATCGCCCGTGCCGCCACTGGCCGTGCCGGCGTGATCGCCTTCACCGGCGGCTACCACGGCCGTACCATGATGACCCTGGGCCTGACCGGCAAGGTCGTGCCGTACTCCGCTGGCATGGGCCTGATGCCAGGCGGCATCTTCCGCGCCCTGTTCCCGAGCGAACTGCACGGTGTGAGCGTTGACGATGCCATCGCTTCGATCGAGCGCATCTTCAAGAACGACGCCGAGCCGCGTGACATCGCTGCCATCATCCTCGAGCCAGTACAAGGCGAAGGCGGCTTCCTGCCAGCGCCGAAAGAGCTGATGAAGCGCCTGCGCGAGCTGTGCGACAAGCACGGCATCCTGCTGATCGCCGACGAAGTACAAACGGGCGCTGGCCGTACCGGTACCTTCTTCGCCATGGAACAGATGGGCGTCGCGCCTGACCTGACCACCTTCGCCAAATCCATCGCTGGCGGCTTCCCGCTGGCCGGTGTTTGCGGCAAGACCGAGTACATGGACGCCATCGCTCCGGGCGGCCTGGGCGGCACCTACGCTGGTTCGCCGATCGCCTGCGCTGCGGCCCTGGCCGTTATTCAGGTGTTCGAGGAAGAGAAACTGCTGGACCGCAGCAAGGCTGTCGGTGAGCGCCTGACCGCTGGCCTGCGCCAGATCCAGGAAAAGCACCCGATCATCGGTGACGTTCGTGGTATGGGCTCGATGATCGCTGTGGAAGTCTTCGAAAAAGGCACCCACACCCCGAACGCAGCCGCCGTTGCCCAAGTGGTAGCGAAGGCGCGCGACAAGGGTCTGATCCTGCTGTCCTGCGGCACCTACGGCAACGTTCTGCGTATCCTGGTTCCGCTGACCGCCGAAGACGCACTGCTGGACAAAGGCCTGGCGATCATCGAAGAGTGCTTCGCTGAACTCGCTTGATGTGACGCGCTTCATAAAAAAACCCGCCTAGGCGGGTTTTTTTTGTGCCCAACAAAGGCGCGTGGCGCTATGGTTGTGGGAGGACTTGCCTTGGAAGCTGCAACGGATTTGCGTGTCAGGATATTCAGGAGTTGGCCATGAGCGCTGCAGACCCCGCCCCACCTTGCGTACTGATTGCCGAAGGCGACCCCTGGGTACGCGACATGTTGCGTGAGATGTTGCTCAGCGTGCGCTGCGATGCCCGGCTGCAGGTGTGCGCCGACGGCTCCGAGGCGTTGACGGCATTGGCCAGCAAGCCCGACCTGATCATCGCCGCCCGCGAGCTGACGGGCCTCGATGGCCTGGACCTGTTGCGCAAGGTGCGCGCCAAAGGCCCGGGGTTGCCGTTCATTCTCATGAGCAGCCGCAGCGACAGCGCCAGCGTGCGCGAGGCGTTGCCGCTGCACCCCACGGCTTACCTGAGCAAGCCGCTGGATCTGGACAACCTGCGCAAGCGCCTGAAAGAGCTGCTGCTGGCGGTGGGCGAGCAGATCGCTTGCCCGGTGCCGCCACTGCAGCCAGGCGCCAGCCTGCCAGCCTTCCTTGAGCAGCGCCGGGCCACCGCTGATGGCGGGCCTCTGTTCGCCGACGTACAAGTGGCGATCAAGCGCGCGCTCAACCCGCAGGGGCTGAACCTCAAGGTGCTGGAAGAGGAAGTGCGCAGCGACCCGCAGGTCACCGCCGTGCTGATCGCTGCCGCCAACAGCGCCGCCCTGCACCGTGAGGCGCCGGTGCAAACCTTGCTGCAGGCGCTGAACAAGCTGGGCAGTACGCAGAGCATGAACCTCATCCTGGGCCTGACCCTCAAGCGCAGTGCGCGCCTGACCGACCCCTTGCTGGCGCAGCACGCGGCGCACTTCTGGAACTTGTCGCTGCACACCGCCGAATACGCGCGTTCGTTGGCACGCATGCTCGACCTGGACGAAGAGCGTTGCTACTGCGCGGGCCTGCTGCATTGCCTGGGTGACCTGGCTGTGCTGCGTTGCCTGCAAGAGTGGCGGCTGGCCGGTGGCGAGCTGGACGAAGGCCACGTGCACACCTCGCTGAAGGACTTCGGCGCGGCGTTCGGCTCGGCGTTGCGTACCCGCTGGCGCTTGCCGCTGAGCCTGCGTGAGCTGATTGCGGCGATCTACCAGCTGGGGGGTGGGGTGTACTCGCGGGAGATTCTGGCCATGAACCTGGCCGGTCAACTGGCGCGGTTGCCCGCGGATCAGGGGCTGGAGAAGGTGGCTGAAAACAAGACCGCGCGTTTGCTAAAAGTTGGGCTGGCGCAGTTGAGCCGCTTGCGCAAGGTGGACAACCCCGAGGTCAAACCGCGGGAGGATGCAAAGGCGCAGGTCGTCGAGATCAAGGGTGAAGAGCCGCCGGCACCAGATGAAGCAACGCCGTCCTGAAGAGTGCGCGGTCCCTGTGGGAGCCCCGCTCAAGACCTGGGTCATCCCCGCACTATCTGATTCTTCCCCTGCCGCTTGGCCTGGTACATGGCCGCATCCGCTCGGGCGAACAGGCTATCCAGTGACTCATCCTCATCGGTAAGCCCAGTCAGCCCCTGGCTGACCGTCACCCCATACACCTGTTCCCCATGGCTGAAACTCAGCCGCTGGATCTCCCGCTGCAGCCGTTCGGCAATCTGCTCGGCAACCTGCGCGTTACAGCCTGGGAACACCGCCGCAAATTCCTCGCCGCCGATGCGCCCGAACAGGTCGCCGCGCCGCAGCACGGCCTTGCCGCTGTCGGCGATGCGTTGCAGCACCTGGTCACCTTCCTGGTGGCCGTAGCTGTCGTTGATCTGCTTGAAGTCATCGATATCCAACAGCAGGAAGGCCAACGGGGTGCCGTCCTCACGAGCGCTGTCGAACGCCTGCTGGGCGCATTCGAAGAAATGCCGGCGGTTGCTGCTCTGGGTCAGCACGTCGGTCGTGGCCAGGCGCTGCAGTTCGCCTTCGAGCTGCTTCTTTTCGGTGATGTCTTCGGCAATACCGACGACGATCACGCGGTCGCCTTCGCGTTGCTGGTTGATGTAGCACTTGTCACTCAACCAGCGCACCTGGCCGCTGGCTGTGATGATGCGGTATTCGCGGTCTTCCACTGCGCCTTTGAGCAGCACCTGAGCCAGGCTGCGTTCGGCGTATTCCAGGTCGTCCGGGTAGATGCTGTCGCGCCATTCGTTGAAGTCGGCCAGTACCAGGCTGGCGGGCCGGCCGAAGATGCGCTCATAGGCGGGGCTGACGTAAAGCACCTGGCGGTTTTCCCAGTCGAATGCCCACAGCACCGCGTTGACGCTGTCCAGCAGTGAGCTGTAGAGCTGCTCCCGCTCGCTCAGACGCGCGACTTCACCTTGGGCGTGCAGCAAGGCCAGCAAGGTCTGGGCGGCTTCAGGGGGGGCGTTGCCGGGCAGGAGTGAAGGGATGTTCTTGGCCATGTGCACGAAGCGTTTCTCGACGGGTGAGCGTGCGGCCACAGACCGGCCCGCCACGCGGGCGATGTGCCGAGTTTGAGTGGATTTTCAGGGGGGAAGTTCCGGCTGGCACGCCCTATTGCGGGGCGTGCCGATCAACGGCGGTCAGGCGCCGGTTGGGCGCAGGGAGTAGGTTTTAAGCTGCGCTGCAAAGTCGTGAAGGGCATGAATACCACTGGCTTCGGCTTCGTGCACCCAGTCTTTCATCGCAGCCAGCATGTCGTGGCCGTTGGCGCTGGTACGCGCCCAGATCTGCTGCAGCGCCAGGCGTTTTTCGTAGATGGTCTTCAGCGCCTGGCTGTGCGCGAGCATGGACTCGATGCGCACATGGTGGCGGTCTTCGAGCAGGCTGGTTTCGCGCGACAGCAGGCGTTTTGCGCGGCGGAAACGGTGGCGAACCGAAGCGTCGACCTTGGCCAGTTCCTGTTGCACCAGCGGGGCGATCACCAGTTTGCGGTACTGGGCCATGATCTGGAAGCGGTTGTTGAGGATGGCCATGGCGGTGTCCATGTCCAGGCTCGCCTTGCCTTCGACCCGGTGAGCGATGGGCGCCACACGTTGCACCTTGGCCAGGTGCAGCAGGGAGAGCACGCGTATCCAGGCCCAGCCCATGTCGAATTCCCAGCGCTTGACCGACAGCTTGGCCGAGTTGGGGTAGGTGTGGTGGTTGTTGTGCAGTTCTTCGCCACCGATGACGATACCCCACGGCACCAGGTTGGTGGCGGCATCGCGGCATTCGAAGTTGCGGTAGCCCACCGCATGGCCCAGGCCGTTGACCACGCCGGCTGCCCAGAACGGAATCCACATCATCTGCACCGCCCAGATGGTGATGCCGATGGTGCCGAACAGCAGCAGGTCGAGTACCGCCATGAGCACGATACCGCCCAGCTTGTAGCGCGAGTAGACGTTGCGCTCGACCCAGTCATCCGGGCAGTTCTTGCCGTAGATGCGCAGGGTTTCGGGGTTGCGCGCCTCTTCGCGGTACAGCTCGGCACCTTTGCGCAGCACGGTGCTCAAGCCCTTGTGCACCGGGCTGTGGGGGTCGTCCGGGGTTTCGCATTTGGCGTGGTGTTTGCGGTGGACGGCCGTCCACTCGCGGGTGTTCTGCGCCGTGGTCAGCCACAGCCAGAAGCGGAAGAAATGCTTGAGCGCGCCATTGAGCTCCAGCGCACGGTGGGCAGAGTAGCGGTGCAGGTAGATGGTGACGCTGACGATGGTCACGTGAGTCATCAGCAGGGTGACGCCAACCAGTTGCCAGGCCGACAAGTCGAGCAGACCGTTGTACCACATAGGTGTAAAAACCCTCGAAGACACAGGGGAAAGGTCTGATTATCCCTTGGTGAGGAAATAAAACCAGTCACCCTTTCAGATAGGACGTCACGGCATGTTTCTACCTTTATAATGTCCCATCATTTTTCATGGGCTTTCCCCCTCGACATGTCTGTTTCCGTTCGCGACGCCTTGCGCATGGCAGCGCTCTACGTGGTGCTCTCGATCCTCTGGCTGGTGCTGTCAGAGCTGGTGCTGCGCACCCTGTCCGAAGACCCCCTGGCGCTGACCGTGGGCCGGCAGATCAATGTGGTGCTGTGGGTGCTGGTCAGTGCCGTACTTATTTTCGTGTCCCGCGCACGTCTGCTCAACTTCATCGGCATCGGCGCACAGCTGCGCAGCGAAGACCGCGAGCGCCTGCGCATGGCCGCAGCGGTTTTCGACAGCACGCTGGAAGGCGTGCTGGTCACCGACCGCCAAGGGCTGATCGTGCACGTCAACCGCGCCTTCATGCGCATCACCGGTTATCAGCAGGATGAAGTGCTCGGCCATCGCCCCAGCAAGTTCAAGTCTGGCCGCCACGGTGTACCGTTCTATCAACAGATCTATTCCACCCTGGCCGAGAAAGGCGAATGGAGCGGAGAAATCTGGAACCGGCGCAAGAGTGGTGAAATCTATCCGCAGTGGCAGACGATCTGCGCCATTCGCGACGACAGCGGCGAACTGACCCATTATGTAGCGGTGTTCAGCGACGTCAGCGCCATCAAGCACACCGAGCAGGAGCTGGCCTTCCTGGCCCACCACGACCCGTTGACCGGTTTGCCCAACCGGCTGTTGTTCAACGACCGCCTCGAGCAGGCTTTGGCCTCGGCGCAGGCCAACAAACGTGGCTGCGCCTTGTTGCTGCTGGATCTGGACCACTTTCAGAGCATCAACGACGGGCTGGGCCACACCATCGGTGACCAGCTGCTCAAACTGGTGGGCGAACGCCTGGGCGAAGCGCTGGGCAATGGCGTGACCCTGGCGCGCCTGGGCGGCGACGAGTTCGGCGTGCTGGCGGAGAACTGCCAACAGGTTGGCCAGGCCGGCAAGCTGGCGCAGGCGCTCATCGAACGCATGCGTGACCCGTTCGAGTTCGAAGGGCATCGGCTGTTCATCGGCGTGAGTGTTGGCATCAGCCTGTTCCCCAGTGATGCGTTGGGTGCCGAGCAACTGCTGCGCAACGCCGACTCGGCGCTGTTCAAGGCCAAGCACAACGGCCGCGCCTGCTACGCGCTGTACACCGAAGAGCTGACGGCGCACGCCCAGCAACGTGTGGAAACGGCCGGTGAGCTGCGCCATGCACTGGAGCAGGACGAGCTGCGGGTGTTCTTTCAGCCGGTGCATGACCTGTTCACATCGAAGATGGTCGGGGTGGAAGCCTTGGTACGCTGGCAGCATCCGCTGCGCGGCCTGGTGCCACCGAGCGAATTCATCCCCATCGCCGAGCGGACCGGCCTGATTGCCGAAATCGATGCCTGGGTGCTGCGCGAGTCGTGCCGGCAGATGGTCCGCTGGCAAGCTGAAGGGCGTGGGCTGGCGTTTGTTGCGGTGAACATCTCCAGCCGCCTGTTCGGCCAGCGAGCGCTGTACCGGCAGGTGGCCGAGGTGTTGCACGAAACCGGCCTGGCCCCGGCATTGCTGGAACTTGAGGTGACCGAGAGCGCAGTGATGGAAGACCCGGAAGTCGCATTGGAGCAGTTGCACCGCCTGCGCGAGCTGGGCCTGAGCCTGGCCATCGATGACTTTGGTACGGGGTATTCGTCGCTGCTGCGGCTCAAGCGTTTGCCGGTGCAGAAGCTCAAGATCGACCAGGGCTTCGTCGCGGGGTTGCCCATGGATGACGATGACGTCGCCATCGTGCGGGTGATCATCGCCCTGGCGCACAGCATGGGCATGAACGTGCATGCCGAAGGGATCGAGGAGGCCGAGCAGGCGAGGTTCTTGCTGGAGCAGCAATGCCAGCTGGGGCAGGGGTACTGGTTCGGGCGGCCGGTGCCGGCTCAGGATCTGCGCTGGGGGTGAGGGGCTTGGCCTGGTTTCTGTGGTGTTACGTGGATCGAGCGCCGCCCGCGCGGCGCATCGCGGGCAAGCCCGCTCCTACGGTTTACCTACGGCCAGTGCTGTCAGTTGCATCTCCACTGCAGCCTTGGTGCATGGCTTGAGATTTAGGTCGGGCACACAAGGCGGACAGTGAAGAGGCCATAGGCATAATTGGCCGAAGGTATACCGTAGGAGCGGGCTTGCCCGCGATGCGCCGCGCGGGCGGCGCTCGATATGTGCATCACCACAGCACTCAAGCCATGCTCACCGCTTGTTCAAGCCTTTCGCCAGCCGATCCCCTCCCACCTGAATCACCGCCACCAGCGCCACCAGCATGGCAATCACGGTCAGCATGATCTGGCTGTCGAAACGCTGATACCCGTACCGGTAGGCAATGTCTCCCAACCCACCCGCACCTATCGCCCCGGCCATGGCCGAGGAGTTGATCAGCGTCACCAGGGTAATGGTGAAGCCGCCGACGATCCCCGGCAGCGCTTCGGGCAACAGCACATGCCAGACGATGTGCCAGCGCCGGCAGCCCATGGCCTGTGCCGCTTCCACCAGGCCATGGTCGACCTCGCGCAGGCTCACCTCGGCAATCCGGGCGAAGAACGGGGTGGCGGCGATGGTCAGCGGTACTACCGCGGCCCACACGCCATAGGTGGTGCCGACTACCAGGCGGGTGAAGGGGATCAACGCGACCATCAGGATCAGGAACGGGATCGACCTGAACAGGTTGACGAAGGCACCGAGCACCCGGTTCAGCAGGGGCGCTTCGAAAATGCCGCCCTTGTCGCTGGTGACCAGCAGCACCGCCATCGGCACACCCACCAGCAGCGCGATCAGCGACGACACACCCACCATCAGCAGGGTATCGAGCAAACCTTCGAGCAAGCGATCAAACCACATGGCCCAGTACCTCCACGTCTTCGGCCCAGCGACGGGCGCGCTCCAGCAATTGATAGGTGTCGTGCGGCGAGCCCTGCACCGACAGGATCAGCTGCCCCAAGGCATGCTCGCCGATGGTTTCCACGCCGCCCTGCAGCAGGCGCACGCGCCCGCCCAGATCACTGAACAGGTCGGACAACGCCGGTTCGCCGAGCACCGTCAGCTTGAGCACCACCGCGCTGTCACGGCCTACCGGGCTGGCCCGCAGATTTGCCTGCAAGGCTGCGGGCAGTTTGGCTTGCAACGGCGCCAACAGGGTACGGGTGACTTCATGGCGTGGTGAGCCGAACACCCGCCACACCTCGCCCTGCTCGACGACTTCGCCACGCTCCAGTACCACCACCCGGTGGCAGATATCGCGGATCACGGCCATCTCGTGGGTAATCAGCACGACCGTCAGGCCCAGACGCTGGTTGATGTCACGCAGCAGTTCCAGGATCGATGCGGTCGTTTCAGGGTCCAGCGCCGAGGTGGCTTCGTCGCACAGCAGGATTTCGGGGTCATGGACCAGAGCCCGGGCGATCCCGACGCGCTGCTTCTGCCCACCCGACAACTGCGCCGGGTAGACGTGGTGCTTGTCCTGCAGGCCGACCAGCTGCAACAGCGCGCGCACCTTGCGCTGGCGTTCGGGCTTGGCCACGCCGGCCACCTTCAGCGGCAGCTCGACGTTCTGCCAGACGGTCTTGGCCGACATCAGGTTGAAGTGCTGGAAGATCATGCCGATGCGCCGGCGCAGGGCCACCAGGCGATCTTCTTCGAACGGTGCGATGTCGACCTGGTCGATGAGCACCCGGCCCTGGCTGGGCTGCTCAAGACGGTTGATGGTGCGCAGCAGCGACGATTTGCCCGCGCCGCTACGGCCGATGATGCCGAAGATCTCGCCGCGGCGGATGTTCAGGTCGATGCCTTGCAGCGCCGGCTGCTCCTGGCCCGGGTAGGTCTTGCCGAGGCCGACGAAGCGCACATGGGCTTCGTTCACCTCCGGGCGCAAGGCCTGCTCCCGAACCGGTGGCGGCGCGGTTTGAGCGGTGGGCGCCTTGAGAGCGCTGGCCTGGCCCACGTCAGCCTTCCCAACCGGCTTGGTAGAGGCTGCCATGGGCTTTGTTCAGGGCTTCGCGCACGGCGGGCGAGTGCTGGTAGATATCGACGAACTTGGCCAGGCGCGGGTCGTCCTTGCTCTGTGGGCGGATGACGAACTGGATCACGTATTCCTTGTTTTCCAGGCCGTCGAACAGCAGCGCCGAGGTGGCGTCGAAGGTCTTGGCCAGGCGGATATAAGCCGGGTAGCCCTGCACCAGATCGGCGTCATCGTAGGCGCGCACCAGCTGCACGGCTTCTACCTGGAGGATTTTCAGCTTCTTCGGGTTGGCGACGATGTCGTCCTCGGTAGCCTTGTAGCCGACACCCGGCTTTAGCGTGATCAGCCCGGCCTTGGCCAGCAACTGCAAACCTCGGCCACTGTTGATAGGGTCGTTGGCGATCGCCACGCTGGCGCCCTCGGGCAGCTCGGCGAAGCTTTTGTACCGCTTCGAGTAGAGGCCGACGTTGTTGATGATGCCGGGCGCGAAGGGCACCAGGTTGAACCCGGCAGCAGCCTTGGCGTTCTCCAGGAAGGGGATGTGCTGGAAGTAGTTCACGTCGATGTCGCCGCTGTTGAGGCTGACGTTGGGGGCAATCCAGTCACTGAACTCGATCAGCTTCACTTCCAGCCCTTGCTTGTGCGCTTCTGCCACGGCGGCTTCCAGCGGGATCGCGAAGGCGGCGGTGGTGCCGATTTTCAGCGGCTCGGCAGCGCAGGCGCCGCCGGCCAGGCCGAGGGTGAGGGCGATGGCCGCGACGGGCCGGAACAGTTTCTCAAGCATGGTGCGCAACTCCAGTCGTGGCAGGGGTAGAGGTGTGGCGGTAAGCCGAGCCGGGGTGGTCGGCCGGCAGGTGCGGGTGGTCACGTTGGAACAGCTTCTCGCGCAGCGTGCCTTCGGCGTAGGCAGTCTTGTAGCGGCCACGCTGTTGCAGTTGCGGCACCACCAGGTCGATGAAGTCTTCGAAGCTTTCCGGGGTGACGGTGCGGGTCAGGTTGAAGCCGTCCAGGCCGGTTTCATCGATCCAGGCGATCAGTTGCTCGGCGACCTGTTCGGGCGCGCCAACCAGGGTCACGTAGCGCCCGCCCAGTGCGTGCTGCTCCAGCAGGCGGCGGCGGGTCCAGGCGTTCTCCTGCAGCTGGCGGGTGGCCGACTGGATGGCGTTGCCCTTGCTGGCGCCGATCGGCTCGTCCAGCGCATAGGCGGCAAAGTCGATGCCGGTAGAGGCGGCGAAGTGCGCCACGCCCGCTTCCGGGCTGGCATGGCGCAGGTACTCTGCGTACTTGGCCTGGGCCTGCTGCTCGGTGGGGGCGACGATCACCGTGATACCCATGAACACCTTGACCGCCTGCGGATCGCGGCCGGCAGCCTCGGCGGCCGCGCGTACCTTGTCGACCTGGGCGCGGGTTGCCGTCTTGTCGTGGCCACTGATGAATACGCATTCGGCATGGTTGCCGGCGAAAGCCAGGCCCCGTGGCGAGCTGCCGGCCTGGAACAGCACCGGGGTGCGCTGCGGCGAGGGCTCGCACAGGTGATACCCCTCGACCTTGTAGAACTCGCCCCGGTGGTGGACCTTGCGCACTTTCTCGGGCTCGGCATACACCCGTCGTTCGCGGTCTTCGACCACGGCATCGTCGGCCCAGCTGCCTTCGAGCAGCTTGTACAGCACTTGAAGGTACTCATCGGCCTGGTCATAGCGGCGGTCGTGTTCCGGCTGCTGCTCCAGGCCCATGGCGCGGGCGGCGCTGTCGAGGTAGCCGGTGACGATGTTCCAGCCGACCCGGCCGTTGCTCAGGTGGTCGAGGGTAGAGAGGCGCCGGGCAAACAGGTAGGGCGCCTCGTAGGTGAGGTTGGCAGTAAGGCCGAAGCCCAGGTTGCGGGTGACGGCGGCCATGGCCGAGACCAGCAGCAGGGGGTCGTTGACCGGCAACTGGATCGACTCTTTCAACGTGACGTCCAGCGACTTGCCGTAGACGTCATAGGTACCGACGATGTCGGCGATGAACAGGCCATCGAACAAACCGCGTTCAAGCAAACGCGCCAGGTCGGTCCAGTAGGCAAGGGACTTGTACTGCGTCGAGGTGTCCCGTGGGTGAGTCCACAGGCCGTGGTTGATATGCCCGATGCAGTTCATGTTGAAAGCGTTGAGGAGGATTTCCTTTGCCATCAGATGGTCCCCCGGCGCGGTGGGTTTTCGGCGTTGAGGTAGTAGTTGCCGATGGCGTGGTACTTCCAGCGCACCGGGTCGTGCAGGGTGTGCACTCGGGCGTTGCGCCAGTGGCGGTCGAGGTTGTGCTCGGCCAGGGTGGCCTGGCTGCCGGCCAGCTCGAACAGCATGGTGCCGGCGGCGAGGGCAATCTCGGTGCTGATGGCCCGGGCTTCGGCGACGGCGATGGAGGCGGCGGCGACGCTATCGGCGTTGCTGTCGGCCTGGGCGCGGTCGAGGTACTCACCTGCGCGTTCGAGCAGCGCTTCGGCGGCGTGCAGGCGGATCGCCAGGTGGCCGAAGCTCTTCAGGGTCAGCGGGTCTTCGCTGGCCTTGTCCAGGCCGGAGTCGACCCACGGGCGGCTGCGCGTGCGTACGAAGTGCAAGGCATCTTCATAGGCCGCGCGGGCGATGCCGGTGTCGATGGCCGCGTGGAGGATCTGCGCCAGCGGGCCGACCGGAGTGGGGCGCTCGAAGGCCGACTGGAACGGCACCACATCCTCGCTGCGCACGAACACGTTGTCGAAGACTACCGAGCCGCTGCCGGTGGTGCGCTGGCCAAACCCGCTCCAGTCGTCGATCACCTGCAGGCCTGGGCTGTCGGCCGGTACGAAAACCAGTTGCTGCACGCCGTCTTCATCGACCACCGAGGTCGGGATGCGCTGGGCGTAGAGCGCACCGGTGGCGTAGAACTTGCGGCCATTGATGCGGTAGCCGTCGCCTTCGCGGGTCAGGCGGGTGGTGCGGTCGTGGGCGGTCTTCGTGCCGAGTTCGGCCAGGGCGTTGCCAAAGCGTTGGCCAGCGAGTACGTCGGCATAGAGGCGTTGCTGCTGCTCGGGGCTGCCGTTTACCCGCAGTACTTCCAACGCGTAGAAGTGGTTTTGCGGGATTTGCCCGAGGGAGGCGTCGGCCTGGGCGATGCGGGCGATGACCTTGGCCAGGGTGACGTTGGACACACCGGCGCCGCCGAAAGCCTTGGGCACGCTGATGGCCCACAGGCCGGCGCGGGTGAACAGCTCCAGTTCGGCGTGCGGGAGGCGGCGTTCGCGGTCGCGCAAGGCGCTGTCGCGGCGCAGTTGCTGGGCGATTTCTTCAGCGACGGCCAGGGCTTGGATATCGCTGGTGATAACAGATGTTGTCATGGTGTTCTCCGGGCCACTAGGCTCCGCTTTGCGGCCCAATCGCCGGCAAGCCGGCTCCCACAGGTTTGGCGGTGTCGCTTTGAATGTGGAAGCCGACTTGCCGGCGATCAGGCTGCAAAGCAGCCCCAGAGGCTAAAAATCAGATCCAGGAATGCCGCGCAGGCAGGGTGCCGTTCAGGTGGTACGCGCCGACTGCGTGATACTTCCAGCGCACCGGGTCGTGCAGCGTGTGCACCCGGGCATTGCGCCAGTGGCGGTCGAGGTTGAATTCGGCAAGGGTGGCGCGGCTGCCAGCCAGCTCGAACAGCTTTTCGCTGGCCTGTAGCGAAATCTCGGTGGTCAGCACCTTGGCTTCGGCTACCGCAATCGAAGCCCGCGCGGCGGCGGCAGCATCGATCGGCGCGGCATTGACCTCGTCGAGCACCCGCGCAGCCCTGCGCAGCAGAGCCTCGGCGGCATGCAGCTCGAGTTTCAGGCGGCCGATGTCGGCAATCACGTAGGGGTCGTCGCTGGCGCGCTCGACCTTGGCCTCGATCCACGGCCGCGATTTTTCGCGCACGAAGTGGATGGCATCTTCAATCGCGGCCTCGGCGATACCGGCATCGATGGCGGCCTGGATCAGCTGCGAGCCGGCGCCCTGGATATTCGGGGTATCGCGCTGGCGCCAGTTGTCGATCACAAGGTCTGCATCGACCGGCACCTGGTCGAGCAGCACAGTGCCGCTGGCGGTGGTGCGCTGGCCGAAACCGGACCAGTCATCAACGATGCGCAGGCCAGGCGAGCCGCGGCGCACGAACGCCAGGCGCTGGCGGCCTTGGTCGTCCAGTGCCTTGACCGCGACCCAGTGGGCGAACAGCGCACCGGTGGAGTAGAACTTCTCACCGCTGATGCGATAGCCGTCGCCCTCGTGGGTGATCCTGGCCTTGAGCGTCAGGGTGTCCTTGGTGCCGCGTTCGGGCCCGGCGTTGCCGATGCGCCAGCCGTCGAGCACGCTGCGGAAGATCAGCGCCTGTTGCGCCTCGGTGGCGGTCAGGCGCAGCAGCTGCAGCATGCCGAACTGGTTCTGCGGAATCTGCCCCAGGGCCGGGTCGGCGGCGCTGATGAGGCGGAACACTTCGGCGATGGTTTCGAACGAGACGTCGGGGCCGCCATGGGCCTTGGGCACGCTGATGCTGCCCAGGCCGCTGCGGGTGAACTGTTCAATTTCTGCCCAAGGCAACTTGCGTTGCTGATCGCGGCGGGCAGCTTGCTCGCGGGCGGTCTGGGCGAACTCGCGGGCCGCTTGCAGGGCTTCGGCGTCGTTGCGCAGTATTTTGGCCGGCAGCAGCAGGGGCGAGCTGTCGAGGTCGCTGTGGAGCGGGGTATTTAGCTGGGTGGTCATCAGAACCGAACCTCACAAAGGGATGCGTCGCTTCAGCTGATGGCGACAAACGTTTGCTGGTCCGGTGGTCCGGTTCATATACCCTAAAGGCTTATCAAAATATTATGAACTAACCTTTTGGAATATATATAGAAGTGCGGATTTGTGGGGTGTGTGCTGGCCTCATCGCGGGCAAGCCCGCTCCTACAAGCGATGAGGCCAGTCAATCCAATGAAGATTATTCGGACGCCGCAGTCCCGAGAAACTTGCGCAAGAACTGCCGGGTCCGCTCTTCCTTCGGGCTGGCGAACAATGCTTTGGCCTCGCCCTGTTCGACGATCACGCCTTTGTCGAAGAAGATCACCCGGTTCGCCACATCACGTGCAAAGCTCATCTCGTGGGTGACGATGACCATGGTGCGCTTCTCTTCGGCCAGGCCGCGGATGGTCGCCAGCACTTCGCCGACCAGCTCCGGGTCAAGCGCCGAGGTGGGTTCGTCGAACAGGATCACCTCGGGCTCCATGGCCAGTGCCCGGGCGATAGCCACGCGTTGCTGCTGGCCGCCGGAGAGGCGCCGGGGGTAGGCGTCTTCCTTGCCCGCCAGGCCGACCTTGGCCAGCAGCTTGCGGCCCAGTTCGATGGCCTGGGCGCGTGGCGTCTTCTTCACCACCACCGGCCCTTCGATGACGTTCTCCAGGGCGGTGCGGTGAGGGAACAGGTTGAAACTCTGGAACACGAACCCCGCCTGCTGGCGCAAACGGCGAATCGCGCTTTGCTGGCCGCCGAGCGGGCGGTTGGCATCGATGCTGATGGCGCCGATCTGAATGCGCCCGGCATCGGGCGTTTCCAGCAGGTTGAGGCAGCGCAGGAAGGTGGTCTTGCCCGAGCCGCTGGGGCCGATGATGGCCACCACTTCGCCGGGTTGCACGGTCAGGTCGATGCCGTTGAGCACGGTCTGGCCCTTGAACTGCTTGGTCAGGCCTTCTACTACGATCATCTTCAGTGCTCCTGGTCGTGCTGGTTGACCCGCGCTTCCATGCGGTTCTGGAAGTGCGCGAGGATGCTGCAGAGGACCCAGTACACCACCGCAACCGCAAGGTACATGGTGAACACTTCAAAGGTGCGTGCGGTAATCAGCTGCGCCTGGCGGAACAGCTCGGGCACCTGGATTGTCGCCGCCAGGGCGGTGTCCTTGACCAGCGAGATGAAGCTGTTGCCCAGCGGGGGCAGCGCGGTGCGCAAGGCCTGCGGCAGGATCGCCCGGCGCATGGCCTGGGTGCGGGTCATGCCGATGCTGGCGGCGGCCTCCCACTGGCCACGGTCGATGGAGGAGATCGCCGCCCGCAGGATTTCGCAGATGTACGCGGCCATGTTCAACGACAGGCCGATCAGCGACGCCGGGATCGGGTCGAGCTCGATGCCGATCTGCGGCATGCCGAAGTAGATGACGAACAGCTGCACCAGCAGCGGCGTGCCGCGGAAGAACGAAACATAGATACGTGCCAGCCAGTTCAGCGGCAGGATCTTCGACAGCCGCATCAGCGCCAGGGCAAAGCCCAGCACCAGGCCGAAGAACATGCCGCCGACACTCAGCAGCACTGTGTAACCCGCGCCCTTGAGCAGGAAGGGCGCGGAATCGACAACGAGTTGCAGGCTTTCAGCGATCATTTGGTGACATCGGCACCGAAGTATTTCTCGGACAGCTTGGCCAGGGTGCCATCGGCCTTGAGCTTGTCGATGGCTTTGTTAAGGGCCGCCAACAGCTCAGGTTCGCCTTTGCGCAGGGCCACACCGCTTTCCAGGCGCGAGAAGGCGTCGCCGGCAAGCTCGGTGTCCTTGGCTTTTTGCGCATACTCCAGCGCGGCCAGGCGGTCGATCAGGATGGCGTCGATACGGCCGTTGCGCAGGTCGGCGAACTTGGAAGGGTCGTCTTCATAGGTGCGCACTTCGGCCTTCGGCACGTCCTGCTTCACCCACTGTTCGTAGTTGGTGCCCAGGCCTACGCCGACTTTCTTGCCGGCCAGGTCCTGCGCAGTCTTGATGTTCAGGTCTGCAGCTTTCTTCTTCAGCACCAGCGCCTGGATGCCGGAGATGGTGTAGGGCTCGGAGAAATCGTACTTCTTCTTGCGCTCCTCGGAGATGGTCACCTGGTTGACCACAACGTCCAGGCGTTTGGACTCCAGCGCCGCGAGGATGCCATCCCATTTGGTCGGCTGGATCTTGGCCTTGACCCCCAGCTCTTTGGCCAGCAGTTCCGAAAGCTCCACCTCGAAACCGGCCAGTTTGCCGTTTTCGTCCTGGAAGCTGAACGGTGGGTAGGTGCCTTCCAGGCCGACGTTGATCACGCCTTTTTCCTGGATGGTCTTCAGCTGCTCGCCGGCGAAGGCCTGGCCGAGCAGGCCGGCACCGAGCACGATGGCCAGGCTGGCATTGATAAAGGGTTTGGCGAATTTCGACATGTCAGGCCCCGCGCTTGTTGTGGAAGTGGTGGGTGGCGACTATAGGGTTGGCTTCATAGGCCAGGAAATAATAAAAACTTATTTTCTTATGCGTTTTTTGCGTTATGTCATGCTTAAGCTGCATTGAGGGTAGGCCACGAAAGCGATCCCCGTCATCGCGGCTTATGCCCGACTTAGCGCAGGATGGAATAAAGCGTTGTTTTTTCCAAGGGGCGGATTTGCCGTAAAGTGGTTTGCAAAATGTCTGATTGGCCCTGGCAGGAGATCACCGTGAGCGAACAACCCTCATCCGCGCATTGGCAATTACACAGCATCGTCAGCGGCCTGCGCGGCGCCCGTGAGCAGTGGCGCAGCCGCAATGGCCGAAGCATTGGCGAGCAAGGCGGGCGCGAGCTGCCTTCGCGCGAGGCGATGCGCCAAGTGCTCGAGCAACTGTGCGGTGCGCTGTTCCCGATGCGCCTGGGCCCGGTCGACCTGCGCGAGGAGAGCGAGGACTTCTACGTTGGCCACACCCTCGATGCTGCCCTGACTGCGCTGTTGGCCCAGGCGCGGCTGGAACTGCGTTACGCCGCACGCCAGACCAACGCCGACCTGGCTGGCGTCGATGCCCAGGCGCTGCGCCTGATCCAGGACTTCGCTGCAGCACTGCCAGGGCTGCGCGTGCTGCTCGACACCGACGTGCTGGCGGCATATCACGGTGACCCGGCAGCGCGCAGCGTCGATGAAGTGCTGCTGTGTTACCCCGGCATTCTGGCCATCATCCATCACCGCCTGGCCCATCACCTGTACCAGGCCGGCTTGCCGCTGCTGGCGCGGATCAGTTCGGAACTCGCGCATTCGGCTACGGGCATCGACATCCACCCGGGGGCGCAGATTGGCCAGAGCTTCTTCATCGACCACGGGACGGGTGTGGTGATTGGTGAAACCGCGATCATCGGTGAGCGTGTGCGTATCTACCAGGCCGTGACGCTTGGGGCCAAACGCTTCCCCAGCGATGAGTCGGGGACCCTGCACAAAGGCCTGGCGCGCCACCCGATCGTCGAGGACGACGTGGTGATTTACGCCGGCGCGACCATTCTGGGAAGGATCACCATCGGCAAGGGGTCGACCATTGGTGGCAACGTGTGGCTGACCCGCAGCGTGCCGGCGCAAAGCAACATCACCCAGGCCAATCTACAGTTGGATTGCCAGGACAAGAACTGACTCGCAACAGCGCTGCCTGTAGCGGCGTTATCGCGGCACAGGCAGGCGCCGATCAGCGCCCAGGTTCGCATTGAAATTCGATCCATGTTTAACTTGAACGCTTGTTCAACGAAAACAACGCTGGTCCGCTGCCGGTGTTCAACAGGAGGATTCCTTTGCTGAACCCGTTCATTCCGAACCTCACGTCATTCGACGAGGTGCATGCCCCATGAGTGCACCGACCCCTTCCAACAGCACGATCCGCATGAACCCCCCGGTGTTCTACTTCGCGGCAAGTTTCATCCTCATCTTCGGCCTGGTGGTCATCGCCCAACCGCAAGCGGCGGGCGAATGGTTGCTGGCGGCACAGAACTGGGCGGCCAACACGGTCGGCTGGTACTACATGCTGGCCATGACCCTGTACCTGGTCTTCGTGGTGGTCACCGCCTTGTCTGGTTACGGCAAGATCAAGCTCGGTGCCGACCACGACGAGCCCGAGTTCAGCTACCTGTCATGGGCCGGCATGCTGTTCGCCGCCGGTATCAGCATCACGCTGTTCTTCTTCTGCGTTTCCGAACCCCTGACCCACATGCTGCAGCCCCCGCAGGGCGAAGCGGGCACGGCCGAGGCCGGGCGCCAGGCGATGCAGATCCTGTTCCTGCATTGGGGCCTGCATGGCTGGGGCGTGTTCGCCTTCGTCGGCATGGCACTGGCGTACTTCGCCTATCGCCACAACCTGCCACTGGCCCTGCGTTCGGCGCTGTACCCGCTGATCGGCAAGCGCATCAATGGGCCGATCGGCTATGCGGTGGACGGCTTCGGCATCATCGCCACGGTGTTCGGCCTGGGCGCCGACATGGGCTTCGGCGTGCTGCACCTGAACGCAGGCCTCGACTACCTGTTCGGCATCAGCCATAGCCAGTGGGTGCAGGTCATCCTCATCGCCTTGATGATGGGCGCGGCGGTGGCAGTGGCGGTCGCCGGGGTGGAGAAGGGCGTGCGGGTGATGAGTGACATCAACCTGTTCCTGGCCTGCGCGCTGCTGCTGTTCGTGCTGTTCGCCGGGCCTACACAGCACCTGTTCAACACCCTGATCCAGAACCTCGGCGATTACCTGGGCGCCTTGCCACGCAAAAGCTTCGATGTTTACGCTTATGGCGACAACCGCGACTGGCTGGGTGGCTGGACGGTGTTCTATTGGGCGTGGTGGATTGCCTGGGCGCCGTTCGTGGGGCTGTTCATCGCCCGTATTTCGCGTGGCCGCACCATCCGCGAGTTCGTCTTCGGGGTGCTGTTGATTCCGTTGGGCTTCACCCTGGCGTGGATGTCGATCTTCGGCAACAGCGCGCTGGACCAGGTCATCAACCACGGCATGACCGCCCTTGGCCAGTCGGCCCTGGACGACCCGTCGATGACCTTGTACCTGCTGCTGGAAACCTACCCGTGGAGCAAGACGGTGATCGCCGTCACGGTGTTCATCAGCTTCGTGTTCTTCGTCACCTCGGCCGACTCGGGCACGGTGGTGCTGTCGACCTTGTCGGCCAAGGATGGTGGCGCTGACGAGGACGGCCCGAACTGGCTGCGGATCTTCTGGGGCGCGATGACGGCGCTGATCACCAGCAGCCTGCTGTTCGCCGGCAGCATCGATTCGCTCAAGTCGGCGGTGGTGCTGACCTCATTGCCGTTCTCGCTGATCTTGCTGTGCATGATGTGGGGCCTGCATAAGGCGTTCTACCTGGAGTCGCAGCGCCAGATCGCGCAGATGCACTCGTTGGCACCGTTCGCGCAATCGCGCCGCGGCCGTGGTGGCTGGCGCCAGCGCCTGAGCCAGGCCGTGCACTTCCCGTCACGCGATGAGGTGTACCGCTTCATGGACGACGTGGTGCGCCCGGCGATTGCCGAGGTGCGTGAAGTGTTCGAGCAGAAGGGCTTGGTGCTGGTGACCCAGGATGATCCGAGCCATGACAATGTCAGCCTGAAGGTGGGCCATGGCGAGGAGCAGCCGTTCATCTACCAGGTGCAGATGCGTGGCTACTTCACGCCGTCGTTCGCCCTGGGTGGGTTGGGCACGCAGGATCTGAAGAACCGCCGCTATTACCGGGCGGAAGTGTACCTGAGCGAGGGCAGCCAGAATTACGACCTGGTGGGCTACAGCAAGGAGCAGATCATCAACGACATCCTCGACCAGTACGAGCGGCATATGCAGTATCTGCATCTGGTCCGTTAGATCGCCGGGGCCGCTTTGCGGCCCTTTCGCCGGCAAGCCGGCTCCCACAGGGTTTGCAGCGCTGCGGTCTCTGTGGGAGCCGGCTTGCCGGCGATTCGAGGCCAACGGCCTCGCCCGCCATCATCAGAACGGCGCATCCCCCAGGATGGTCGCCCGGTGCATCACCCGCCGGTTCGGCCGGTAATCATCCACCGCAAAATGCTGGGTCACGCGGTTGTCCCAGAACGCCACGTCATTCTCCTGCCAACGCCAGCGGATGCTGAACTCCGGCCGCGTCGCGTGAGCGAACAGCAGCTTCAGCAGCGCCTCGCTTTCCAGCTCGCTCAGCTCGTTGATCCGCGTGGTGAACCCTTCATTGACGAACAGCGCCTTGCGCCCGCTCACCGGGTGGGTGCGGATTACCGGGTGCGACAGCGGCGGGTTGTTGCGCCGGGTCGCTTCCCAGCGCGCCAGGTCTTGCGGCGTGGTGCCGAAACGCTCCAGCGGGAACGACTTGGTGAAGTCGTGTGTGGCGGTGAGGCCATCGAGCATTTCGCGCAGCGGCGCCGAAAGGGCTTCAAAAGCCGCAATCCCGCTGGCCCACAAGGTATCACCGCCATAGGCCGGCAACTGCTTGGCGCTGAGTACGGCGCCCAGCGCCGGGGTCGGCAGGAAGGTCACATCGGTGTGCCACACGGCGTTGTCGCGCACGTCGGTGACTGCGGTGTCGAGTATCAGCACCTGCGGGGTTTCCGGCACATTGGGGTAGATCGGGTGAATGTGCAGGTCGCCGAAGCGAGCGGCAAAACGTGCTTGTTGTTCAGGCGTGATCGGTTGATCGCGGAAGAACAGCACCTGGTGCTTGAGCAGCGCCTGCTCGATGGCGTCGCGCTGCTCGGCAGTGATCTCGCGGCTGATGTCCACGCCGCTGATCTGCGCGCCGAGGGCCGGGCTGAGTGGGGTAACGGTCAGGCTCATGTCTTTTCTCGTTCCAGGCGCCGGGTTGCCGGCGTAGTCAGTCAGCAATCAGTGGCTTTGCCCGTGCCAGGGCACCAGCTTGCGTTGCAGGGCGCGCAGGCCCATCTCCAGGGCGAAGGCGATCAGCGCGATGAGCAGGATGCCCAGCACCACCACATCGGTGACCAGGAACTGCGACGCCGATTGCACCATGAAGCCCAGGCCGCTGGTGGCGGCGATCAGTTCGGCAGCCACCAGGGTCGACCAGCCGACCCCCAGGCCGATGCGGATACCGGTAAGGATGTCGGGCAGGGCGCTGGGCAGGATCACGTGGCGGATCAACTGCGCCCTGGTTGCGCCCAGTGACTGCGCGGCGCGCAGTTTGGTCGGGTCGACAGTGCGCACGCCGGTGGCGGTGGCGATGGCAATTGGGGCGAAGATCGCCAGGTAGATCAACAGCACCTTGGACAGCTCGCCGATACCGCACCAGATGACGATCAGCGGCAGGTAGGCCAGTGGCGGGATTGGCCGGTAGAACTCGATCAGCGGGTCGAGGATGCCGCGGGCGATGCGGTTGTAGCCGATGGCGATCCCGACCGGGATGGCGGTCAAGGTCGCGGCGCCCAGGGCCAGGCCGATGCGGCCCAGGCTTGCGCCCAGGTGCTGCCACAGGCTGGCATCCATATAGCCTTGGGTCAGCAAGGTCCAGGCCCGGGCCACGATGTCACCGGGCGAGGGCAGGAACAGCGGCTCGATCCAGCCGACGGCCGTTACCAGCCACCACGCCAGCAGCAGGCTGGCCAGGGTCAGGGTGCTGATCCAGCGGGTGGACAGCTGCCGGCGTGCTTTGACCACAGGCCGGGGTGCAGTGTCGTGTTTGCCGGCGACCGGCAGATCCAGGCTGCTCATGCGCGCTCCTGCAGGTTTTGGCGTTGGGAGAACACCCGCGCCAGCACATGCTCGCGGGTTTCGATGAAGCGCGGGTCGGACTTGATCGCCCGGGCCGATTCACCGGCGGCATAACGTTGGCCGAAATCCAGTTGCAGGCGCTCGACCACGCGGCCCGGGTTGGGCGCCAGCAGCACCAGCTCGGTGGCAAGGAAGACGGCTTCTTCGATGTCGTGGGTAATCAGGAACACTGGCTTGGCGGTGCGCTGCCAGACCTGCAGCAGCAGTTCCTGCATCTGCTCGCGGGTGAACGCGTCGAGTGCGCCGAACGGTTCGTCCATCAGCAGTACCCGGGGGTCGGCCGCCAGGGCGCGGGCCAGGCCTACACGTTGCTTCTGGCCACCGGACAATTGCCAGATACGCCGCTCGCCAAAGCCTTCCAGGTCAACCAGCGCCAGCATCTCGCGGGCCTTGGCCTCACGCTGGGCACGGGGCACACCGGCCAGTTCGAGGCCGAAGGCGACATTGCCCATCACGTTCTGCCAGGGCAGCAGGGCATCGTCCTGGAACACCACGCCGCGCTCCGCACCGGGGCCTTGCACGGGCGCGCCGTCGAGGGTGATGCGCCCGCCGCTGGGGGCGACGAAGCCGGCAATCAGGTTGAGCAGCGAGGTCTTGCCGCTGCCCGACGGCCCAAGGGCCACCAGCAGCTGGCGTGGCCCCAGGCTCAGGTTGATGTCGGCCAGCACCGGGGTGCTGGCGCCAGGGTACTGTGCGCTGATGCGCTCCAGTTCAAGCAAGGCCATGACGGGCTCCGGATCAGTTTGGAAGGAACTTGTCGCTGACGTACGGCGAGTAGTCCGGCAGCACGGCTTCGACCTTGCCTTGCTGCTTGAGGAATGTGGCGGTATCGGTCAGTGCCTGGGTAGTGGGCGCACCCAGGGCGTTGGCCTGGTCGGCAGCCAGCGGGTACACGTTGCCTTCAAGCAGCACCGGAATGTCGCTGGCCTTGGCGCCAGACAACTTGACCAGCTTGTCTACGTTGCCCTTGTCGGCCAGCCAGGCTTTCGGGTCCTTGCGGTAGTCGGCGTACGCATCGAGGGTGACCTTGGCAAAGGCCTTGACCACTTCCGGGTGCTTCTCGGCGAAGTCCTTGCGCACGATCCAGGCGTCGAAGGTCGGTGCGCCTTTCTTGGCCAGGTCGCCCGAAGTGATCAGTACCTTGCCGTTTTCCTTGGCCACGCCCAGGGCCGGGTCCCAGACGTAGGTGGCGTCGATGTCACCGCGCTTCCAGGCAGCGATGATCGCCGGTGGCGCGAGGTTGAGGATCTGTACCTTGGACGGGTCGATGTTCCAGCTCTTCAGCGCGGCCAGCAGGCTGTAGTGGCCGGTGGAAACGAATGGCACGGCGACCTTCTTGCCGATCAGGTCTTGCGGGGTCTTGATGCTGTCGCGGGCTACCAGCGCCTCGCCAGCGCCAATCTGAGTAGCGATGAGGAAGGTTTCGACCGGCAGTTTGCGGGTGGCGGCAGCGGCCAGCGGGCTGGAGCCGAGGTAACCGATCTGCACATCGCCGCTGGCCACGGCGGTGATCACATCTGCGCCGTTATCGAACTTGCGCCAGTCGATGCTGGCGTTGCTGGCTTTTTCGTAGTCGCCATCGACCTGGGCCACCTTGGCCGGGTCGACCGTGGTCTGGTAGGCAACGGTCAGGTCTGCGGCCTGGGCGAACCAGCTGGTGCCGGCGAGGGTCAGGGCAGCGAACAGGCGCAGCGGAGCATGCGGGATCATGGTTGAACCTCTCGTCAGGCAAAGAGTGTGGTGGATGGCGAGAAGACTAGATGATCTAAGAAATCGAAAATAAATAACTTTTTAGAATTAGCTTAGGAGCCAAATGCTTTAAGCCCTCTAGACCTTGGCGGGCAGTGGCGAAACCCGAAGCGGCTGCTAGGCTTTTTCCGTTTTACAGAACGATGAGGAATAAGGTTATGAGCAAACGTTTGCAAATAACCTAAAGCTATGAAGGATGCATGCCGATACAGCTTTTGGCAGTAAAGGTTCAGGCCATATTCCGTAAAAATCTTACGAATTAATAAAACGGTCATTTTGGATTTATAGGATTGTCATTATCCTGTAGCGCAGGGGGCCTTAGACCAAAGTAGTGAAATGTTCGGTAACGATTGACTTACCGGTCACTCTTTGGGACTAAATCGCCAATCCACGGTGAGAGGGGCAAAAGATCCCACCGCCAGAGATACACAAAAATTAGAACGTAGAGGAGCAAAACATGTACAAGTCCAGCCTGGCTCTGGCCGTGGCACTGGGGGTTCTCGCCCAGCAAGCAGGCGCTGCCGGTTTCGTTGAGGACAGCAAACTGTCGCTCAGCTCGCGCACCATGTACTTCAACAACGACAACCGTGATGGCGGCGCCGACAACCGCGAGTCGGGTCAGGGCTTCAAGCTCGACTACCTGTCCGGTTTCACCGAAGGCACCGTTGGTTTCGGCGTCGATGTCCAGGCCCTGTGGGGTATTCACCTGGATGGCGGCCGCGGCAAGCACCCTGACAACAGCACCTTCTTCCCGAGCGACAGCGACGGTTCTGCTGTGAGCCAGTGGGCGCGCGTGGGCGGCAACGCCAAGGCTCGCTTCTCGAAGACCGAAGTTCACTACGGTAGCGCGCTGGCGCCGAACCTGCCGATTCTGGTCTCCAACGATGGCCGTCTGCTGCCGCAGACCTTCGAGGGTGGCACCATCCAGTCGAAGGAAATCGACAACCTGACCATCAACGCCGGTCAATTGACCCATGCCATGGGCCGTGCGTCGAGCAACCGTACCGGCCTGTCGGTGGCGGGCGCTACCCAGGACAGCAACAAGTTCCGCTACGGCGGCCTGGACTACAAGCTCACTCCAGACCTGACCCTGCAGTACTACTACTCGAACCTGGAAGACTTCTACAAGCAGCACTTCCTGGGCGCGACTCACGTGTTCAAGATTGCTGACGACCAGTCCTTCAAGACCGACCTGCGCTACTTCGACAGCAGCAGCGACGGCAAGAACGGTGAAGCTGGCTACCGCTTCAGCAACAACGGCGGCTATGCCAAGAACGCTGGCGAAGTCGATAACAAGACCTGGTCCGCGATGTTCACCTACACCCTGGGTGGCCATGCGCTGATGCTCGGTCACCAGCGCGTCAATGATGACGGTGGCTTCGTCTGGCTGAACCAAGGCAACGTCGTGGATGGCAACGGCCGTCCTGAAGGCGCCGGCGGTTCCAGCTTCTACCTGTTCACCGACAGCATGATCAACCAGTTCGCCAAGGCCGGTGAAAACACCACCTTCGGCCAGTACTCGTATGACTTCGCGCGTCTGGGCGTGCCAGGCCTGAAAGCTTCGGTCGCCTACCTGAAAGGTGAAGATGGCAAGAACGCCAACGGCAACGGCCACTTCAGCGAATGGGAACGTGACGCTCGCGTCGACTACGTGATCCAGGAAGGCACCTTCAAAGGCCTGGGCGCCAGCCTGCGTCACGGCGTATACCGTGGCACCGGCACCAGCTCGCTGGCTGACCAGGATCAGACCCGTCTGATCTTCAACTACACTTACAACTTCCTGTAAGCCGTAGCTGATCAAGAAGCCTCGCCCAGAGCGAGGCTTTTTTGTGCCTGTTATTTCGTATGCCTAATGGTTATAAATAAATCAGTATTTATTCTTTTTGTTTTGCATCGGAAGCAGGCACATTGAACCCACAAGGCCAGAACACAGCACAGGAGCCGCACCCCATGAGCCTCAAACTCGGCGACATCGCCCCCGACTTTGCGCAGGATTCCAGCGAAGGCAAGATCCACTTCCACGAATGGCTCGGCAACAGCTGGGGTGTGCTGTTCTCCCACCCGGCGGACTTCACGCCGGTGTGCACCACCGAGCTGGGCCTTACCGCCAAGCTCAAGGACGAATTCGCCAAGCGTGGGGTCAAGGCCATCGCGCTGTCGGTGGACCCGGTCGACTCGCACCACAAGTGGATCGAGGACATCAACGAGACCCAGAACACCGTGGTCAACTTCCCGATCATCGCCGACGCCGACCGCAAGGTGTCCGACCTGTACGACCTGATCCACCCGAACGCCAGCGACACGCTGACCGTACGCTCGCTGTTCGTCATCGACCCGAACAAGAAGGTCCGCCTGACCATCACCTACCCGGCCAGTACCGGGCGCAACTTCAACGAAATCCTGCGGGTGATCGACTCGCTGCAGCTGACCGACAACCACAAGGTCGCCACCCCTGGTAACTGGCAGGACGGTGACGAGGTGGTGATCGTGCCTTCGCTCAAAGATGAGGAAGAGATCAAGCAGCGCTTCCCCAAAGGTTACCGGGCGGTCAAACCCTATCTGCGCCTCACCCCGCAACCTAACCGTTAAAGAATTCTCGTTGCATTGCTCTTAGCCATAGCAGGGATATTCGGGCCGTTTCGACGGCCCTTTTTTATGCCGGAACAAAACCTGTGGCCTCCTTCCCGGGTAAGCGCGCTCTCATAGAACGAACGCAACTTACTGATCTGGCGGGGATCCTGTAGGAGCGGCTTCAGCCGCGAACACCGGCGAAGCCGGTGCCATCCACCGCAGCGCCTCCTTCCCGGCTGAAGCCGCCCGGCGCGCACGCGGGCTTTGTTCTCTGCGCGTTTGCGCGATACCTGTGGGAGCGGGCTCACCCGCGAACAGGCCTTCACAGGTAAAGATAAAAATGGAATAAACAAATGAAAAAATATGATTTCTAGATATATATAGCAGCTGTTAATGTCACCTCCAACAGAACACAAGGAAGCGCTTCAATGCTGGTCGTCTCAATCGGTGGCAGCCCAAGTCAACGTTCACGCTCCGGCGTGCTGCTCGAGCGCTCGCGCCAGTGGCTGCAGGACCGTGGCGTCGAGGTGGTGACTTTCCAGGTACGAGACTTTCCTGCCGAGGACCTGCTGCATGCACGCTTCGACAGCCCGCAGGTGCAGCACTTCCAGCAACTGGTTGCCCAGGCCGATGGCCTGATCGTTGCCACCCCGGTGTACAAGGCGTCGTTCGCCGGTGCACTGAAGACCTTGCTCGACCTGCTGCCCGAACGCGCCCTGGCTCACAAGATCGTGCTGCCAATCGCCACCGGCGGCAGCATCGCCCACATGCTGGCGGTGGATTACGCGTTAAAACCGGTGCTGTCGGCACTCAAGGCGCAAGAGACCCTGCAAGGGATCTTCGCCGACGACAGCCAGATCGCCTACGGAGAAGGCGCCAGGCCGGCACAGTTGGTACCCGCTCTGGAAGAGCGCCTGCAGGACTCGCTGGAAACGTTCCACGTAGCCCTGGCCCGCCGGCCGCGGCCCGTGGAACCCGGCGTACTCAACGAACGCCTGATCAGTGCCCGCTGGAGCATCTGACCCGGTAACAACGGCTTTATCGCGTCATCCACCTTACTCGCCCGTCAACGAGGCAAGCAGGTGCAACCCGAACCTCATTCGCACAGGAGAGCGCCATGCGCACAGTCTTCTTGCGTCGCGGTCTGGTCGCCCTGTTTGCGGCGGCTGTGTCCTTCGGCGCCATTACCCAAGCCCAGGCCGAAAGCCTGCGTATCGGTTATCAGAAATACGGCACCCTGGTGCTGCTCAAGGCCAAGGGCACGCTGGAGAAGCGCCTGGCCGAGCAGGGCATCCAGGTGCAGTGGACAGAATTCCCCGGTGGCCCGCAGCTGCTTGAAGGCCTGAACGTCGGCTCCATCGACTTTGGCGTTACCGGCGAGACCCCGCCCGTGTTCGCTCAGGCTGCTGGCGCCGACCTGCTTTATGTCGCCTACGAGCCGCCAGCGCCGCACAGCGAGGCGATCCTGGTGCCGAAGGGCTCGGCCATCCAGTCGGTGAAAGAACTCAAAGGCAAGAAAGTCGCCCTCAACAAAGGCTCGAATGTTCACTACCTGCTGGTCCGCGCCCTGGAAGACGCCGGCCTCAAGTACAGCGATATTCAGCCGGTCTACCTGCCCCCGTCCGATGCCCGCGCTGCCTTCGAGCGTGGCAGCGTCGATGCCTGGGTGATCTGGGACCCTTACCAGGCCGCAGCCGAACAGCAACTGCAGGCGCGCACCCTGCGTGACGGCAAGAACCTGGTCGACAACCACCAGTTCTACCTGGCCACCCGCAACTACGCGACGCAGCACCCGGCAGTGATCAACACCCTGATCGAAGAAGTGCGTGCCGTGGGTGAGTGGTCCCAGGCCAACCCGCAGCAGGTCACCGACCAGGTAGCGCCGCTGCTCGGCCTGCCTGCCGACATCACCCTCACCTCGGTCAAACGCCAAGGCTATGGTGCTGCGCCGTTGACCCCTGAGGTAGTGGCTGCACAGCAGAAAATCGCCGACACCTTCCAGGCGCTCAAGCTGATACCCAAGCCATTGAGCATCAAGGACGTGATCTGGACACCCCCGGCCAAGGTCGCTAGCGCGCCTTGATTGATTCGCCTGTGCCGGGGCACCGCCCCGGTTTGAGCCACCCTTGAGGAGACAACTCCAATGAGCCTTAATATTTTCTGGTTCCTGCCAACCCACGGTGACGGCAAGTACCTGGGCACTTCCGACGGCGCCCGTGCGGTCGACCACGGGTACCTGCAGCAGATCGCTCAGGCCGCCGACCGCCTCGGGTTTGGTGGGGTGCTGATCCCTACCGGGCGTTCCTGCGAGGATTCCTGGCTGGTGGCAGCGTCGCTGATCCCCGTGACCCAGCATCTGAAATTCCTGGTGGCCCTGCGCCCAGGCATCATTTCGCCGACCGTGGCGGCCCGCCAGGCCGCTACCCTGGACCGTCTGTCCAACGGCCGTGCGCTGTTCAACCTGGTAACCGGTGGCGACCCGGACGAGCTGGCCGGTGACGGCCTGCACCTCAATCACCAGGAGCGCTACGAAGCCTCGGTGGAGTTCACCCGTATCTGGCGCAAGGTGCTGGAAGGTGAAAACGTCGATTACGACGGCAAGCACATTCAGGTGAAGGGCGCCAAACTGCTCTACCCGCCGATCCAGCAGCCCCGTCCGCCACTGTATTTCGGCGGCTCGTCCGAAGCCGCTCAGGACCTGGCCGCCGAGCAGGTCGAGCTGTACCTGACCTGGGGTGAGCCACCCGCAGCCGTTGCCGAGAAGATCGCCCAGGTGCGCGAAAAAGCTGCCGCACAAGGCCGCGAAGTGCGCTTCGGTATCCGCCTGCACGTGATCGTGCGTGAAACCAACGAAGAAGCCTGGGCAGCCGCTGATCGCCTGATCTCGCACCTGGACGATGAGACCATCGCCCGTGCCCAGGCCTCGTTGGCGCGCTTCGACTCGGTGGGTCAGCAGCGCATGGCCGCCCTGCACGGCGGCAACCGTGACAACCTGGAAGTCAGCCCCAACCTGTGGGCGGGTGTCGGCCTGGTACGTGGCGGCGCCGGTACCGCGCTGGTCGGCGATGGCCCGACCGTCGCGGCACGGGTCAAGGAGTACGCGGACCTGGGCATCGATACCTTCATCTTCTCCGGTTACCCACACCTGGAAGAGTCCTACCGCGTCGCCGAACTGCTGTTCCCGCACCTCGACGTGCAGCGCCCGGAGCAACCGAAAACCGGTGGTTACGTGAGCCCGTTCGGCGAGATGGTGGCCAACGATATCCTGCCCAAGTCCGTGTCGCAGAGCTGAGGAGCGGGCCATGAGTCGTGCAACTTCCTCCACCCTGACCCAGCGCCTTGCGCCATGGGCGCTGCCGGTGCTGCTGCTGGCAGCCTGGCAGCTGGCGGTCAGCGCTGGCTGGCTGTCCACGCGTATCCTGCCGGCGCCTAGCGCAGTGGTGGCTGCCGGCGTCGAGCTGGTGCGCAGTGGCGAAATCTGGACCCACCTGGCCATCAGTGGCTGGCGTGCCGGCCTGGGCTTCGTGATCGGCGGCAGCATCGGCTTGGTGCTGGGCTTCATCACTGGCCTGTCGAACTGGGGCGAGCGCCTGCTCGACAGCTCGGTGCAGATGATCCGTAACGTGCCGCACCTGGCGCTGATCCCGCTGGTGATCCTGTGGTTCGGTATCGACGAGTCGGCGAAGATTTTCCTGGTTGCGCTGGGCACGTTGTTCCCGATCTACCTGAACACCTACCACGGCATTCGCAACGTCGACCCCGCCTTGGTGGAAATGGCGCGCAGCTATGGCCTGTCCGGGTTCGGCCTGTTCCGCCAGGTGATCCTGCCAGGTGCATTGCCCTCGATTCTGGTGGGCGTGCGCTTTGCCTTGGGCTTCATGTGGCTGACCTTGATCGTGGCAGAGACCATTTCGGCCAATGCCGGTATCGGTTACCTGGCGATGAATGCCCGTGAGTTCCTGCAAACCGATGTGGTGGTTCTGGCCATCGTTCTGTACGCCGTGCTTGGCAAGCTCGCCGACCTCGCCGCCCGCGGCCTGGAGCGCGTCTGGCTGCGCTGGCACCCGGCTTATCAAGTTGCCAGGAAGGAGGGCGCATGACCGTGCTCAAGGAACAACCGCCACGCCTGCTGCGTGGCATCCCCCTGGCATCCAATGGCCTGCGCAAAACCTTTGGCCAGCGTGAAGTGCTCAAGGGCATCGACCTGCACATCCCCGCCGGCCAGTTCGTCGCCATCGTTGGCCGCAGTGGCTGCGGCAAGAGCACCTTGCTGCGCTTGCTGGCTGGGCTCGACCAGCCCAGCGCCGGTGAACTGCTGGCAGGTGCTGCGCCATTGGTCGAAGCCCGCGAGGAAACGCGGCTGATGTTCCAGGACGCCCGGCTGCTGCCGTGGAAAAAGGTGATCGACAACGTCGGCCTGGGCCTGGCTGGCAACTGGCGCCCGCGTGCGCTGGATGCGTTGGAGGCGGTTGGCCTGGCTGACCGCGCCAATGAGTGGCCGGCGGCACTCTCCGGCGGCCAGAAGCAGCGCGTAGCGCTGGCCCGGGCACTGATCCACCAGCCACGCCTGTTGCTGCTCGATGAGCCACTGGGTGCCCTCGATGCGCTGACCCGGATCGAGATGCAGCAACTGATCGAACGCCTCTGGCGTCAGCACGGGTTCACCGTGTTGCTGGTCACCCACGACGTCAGCGAGGCGGTTGCCGTGGCTGACCGGGTGATCCTGATCGAAGACGGCGAGGTCGGGCTCGACCTCACTGTTGACCTGGCGCGGCCAAGGGCGCGTGGTTCGCACCGCCTGGCTGCGCTGGAAAGCGAAGTGCTCAACCGTGTTCTGTCGGTACCGGGTACTGCGCCCGAGCCGGACCCTGTAGCCCCTCTGCCCACGCAATTGCGTTGGGCGCACTGAAAAACTCACTTACCAGACTGAAGCCAAAGAGAAGGAATCAAGCCATGACTATCAAAGCGATCAACGTCCGCAACCAGTTCAAAGGCACCGTGAAAGAAATCCTCGAAGGCCCGGTACTGTCGGAAATCGACGTACAGACCGCCTCCGGTATCGTGACCTCGGTCATCACCACCCGCTCGGTCAAAGAGCTGGAGCTGCAAGTGGGCAGTGAAGTGATTGCGTTCGTCAAATCCACCGAAGTGTCCATCGCCAAGCTGTAATGGCCATGGCGGCGCTGGGCGACCCAGTCGCGGGCCTTGACCGCGATCGGGCCGCCAGGCGGCCCTTACCCTTTAGGGCTGAGCGGGCCGCAGTCCGCTAAAGAGGTTGTTGGCCTGGCTTTCCGTGAGGGCGCCGCGCCAGGCGCCTGCGCCCAGGTTGCGTTGCTCGGCAAGCTTGATGTGACCGGCCTCTAGTCGTGTAAAGCCTTGTGCTGGCCTGCGCTTGAAGTGGAAGTGCGCATACCAGAGAGGGCTGTCGGTGGCCGCATCGTCGATCCGGTATTCCTCCAGATACTCCAAAGCCTGCCCCTGCCTGTTCCTGGCCGGCTCCAGCACCCGTGACCAAACGATCCTCACTTCACCTTGGCTTTGCAGGTAATCCAGATGACCAGGCTCAGGGCGCTGCGTCGTTTTGACCTGATCGATGCGTAACTGCCTGCCCGCCCTGCGCATCTCATTGGCAGCGGTTCTCAGGCTACCGGGGAGCTGGCGCTGCGCCTCGGTCAATGCGTCCTCACCCCGGCGGACGATGCTCTGCGCCAGCTCCTCCAGCGTCGTGGCGTAACCATCGGCCAGGTCTTGCAGGCTGGCAGGCGTCATGTTCAACGCCTTGTACTGCTGGAGCTTGGCTTGCTGCGCAGCTACCTCAGCCAATCGCTTCCTGGCGCTGGCCTCCAGCACCGTAAGATCGGCTGCCGGTGATGCGGGCTGCGCGGTGCTAGGTTGCCACCGGTTATCGGCGGTGCGGGCGAAGGTGAGGTGTGTTTCCTCGTTCAGCCTGTTGCCCAGTTGCATCTGCCGCTGGCCGTCCAGGGTGACTTCACGGCCTATCAACAGTTGCTGGTCCACGGTTTCGAACAGGCGGGGCCTGCTTGGCCCGCGGGAGGGGGTTGGCATTCGCCCGGTCGGCGCGGAGGCCTGGACCCCTGCCTCGGCTTCGGCGATCAGTTGGCTCATGGCCGCGTGCATTCGCTGTGTGCCCTGCGCCGTGATGTAGTCAGGGAAGTCGTCATGCCAACTGGTCATGTGGTTGTCAAAGCGCTGATAGCGGTCTTTGAGCTGACGGAGGAAGCGGTGTGTCTCGGCGCGGCTGAGGCCTGCGCTGGGTAGGTCGTGGTGGCTGAATAACGCGCTTCGCAGGTGGCTGATTTCCTGGTTTACCTGGCGCAGCATCAAGAGGAAATCGTAGCTTCGCTGGCTCGGCACCTTGACGATGCTGGCCACTTCGATGGAAAGCCGCACGGTCCGATACGCGTTCGGGTCCATTGGCATCTGCAGTTTTTCGAGTGATTGCTCGTAGACGGTGAGTTCGCTGCCGCGCAGTTTCTGCTTGACCCGGGGCACCCGATGGAATTGGTCTTCGAGCTTGCTGAGCGTATGGCAGAGACGGTCCTTCACTCGCTGTATCTGCCGCAGTTGCTCAAGCGCGTTGTCCGGGGACGCGTCCAGCGCCTGCTCAAGCTGCCTTGCCAGAATGAAGTCTTCATTCATTCGCAGCTTGAGCTGCTTGATCAGCGTGGGGTGCTGCCTGCCCAGGTTGAAGGCCAGCTGGTTGTGCATGCCTTGGTAAGCGCGGCCCAGCGCTGGCCTGATCCTGTGCAGCTTTTCCAGGCTTTGTTCATGAAATGTGACAAATGCCTCCAGTTCCTCGGCAGACTCCTGCAGCGCACGGTTGATAGTCGCCCGGGGCGCAGGGGTGCCTTGAGGCCCATTGGGGCCAACGCCGCGCGCGGTGTTCAAGGCCGAGATTTTTTCGGTCAGCTGTGCTTGGTGGGCCTGAAGGCCATTGTTGATCTCCTGTACCACTTGCGTGGGCGAGGCCAGCTCAGGTTGGCGGCCAAGGTAGCCGCGCAGGTGCTGCCAGCCCTGCCGGTACAGCCTGCCCAGGTAGGCCCCGCCACCGGCCAGCCCGCCGTCGACGATACGCCCGCTCAGGCTACCGTGGGGCTGCCAGGTGCCCAACCCGTCGAGTTTTACAGGCTGCTTGTAGCTGCGTGCTGCGCCGCCTTTGAGGCGCCAGGTGCGATAGGTGGCGTCCCACTCGACTTGATAATACCGCCCCTGGCGGACGATGAAGTCGTCTCCGGTCTCGGCATGGCGGTAGACACCTTTGCCGTGGCCCTCGGCATGCTCGTGCCAGCGGCCCGGGGGCGCTTCGGTTTCATAGCCGCTGAAGGGGTCGGTGCGCCCCCGGCGTGTCACGGTGGTAGGTCGCAATCCGTCCAGGCGCTGGCGCACCTGGGTGCGCGTGCGTGCCAGCGCAGTGGATGAACTGGATAAAGCTGCGGCGGGCACCACATCGAAGAGCGCATCCACCAATGACAGGAACACGCTGTTCAGGTGCTCGACCCCCTCACCGGGGTCACCTCGCAGAAACGCCTCCACACTCGCGTTGGCGGCGTTCCAGCCATCGTACAGGGCAACTCCGGCACCTATCCCGGGCAGGAAGCCCAGCGCCAGCTTGATGTAGTCGTATACCCGGCCATGCCGGATCGCTTCGTTTTCCAGATACAGGTCGACCTGGCTGCGCGACGAGGCGCGGTGCTCGAAGATGAGCCGGCCCATCTGCAGGTTGGCCCGCACCTGGGCGATTGGCTCAGAACGGGCATTGCCTACGCCGATGAACCCAGTGAATGGTGGTTTGAGCAGCGCCTGATTGATATAGGACAGGCGCGCTTGTGGTTTGCCTTCCAGCGGGAGGTTGGCAAGGTAGGTGCGCATGGCCTCGTCGATGGCCATCTCCTCCAGCGCCTGGCATGCATGCGCGCTGTCTTCGTGCTGGGTGATGACTTTGCCGTTGGGTGCGTCTGGCAGCAACAACAGGCAGGGTCCGCTCAACGGTTTGAGCAGGAAAATGCCAGACAGCGTCTCGCGGTCGCTGCTACCGTCCGCAGCTACGCCGGGCCGCAGGTCGAGTGCGTGGTGCGCGATGGTGCGGGTAAGGGTGGGGTCCTGCTGTTCGCGGCAGAACAGCTCGAAGACATCCATGCCGTCTGCATCCAGGGTTCCGGGCCGGCTCATCAGCAGGATCTTCAACTGGTGCTCGAAGGGCGCGCGGAGCGTTTCCTGACGAAGTTGCGCTTGCCATTCGGACTCGCCCGCAGTGCCCTTGAAGGTGTCGAGTATCTGCTGCTCGTAGGCGCCTGCCACATTCAGCGTCTTAACCAGATTGGCGATGTAGCTGTGGTTGAGCGTTTGCTGCAGGGCAGGCGTCGCCGTAGCGTCGTCGATCAGGATATTTGCGTTGGCAAGGCGCAAGGTCAGGTCGTCGTTCAATGCCCACAGCAGAAGTTGCTCGAGGGGCACGAGGCTGCGTTCTTTACTGAACGTAATGACCTCTTTGTAGGCATTGGCGACACCGGACTCCGGCAGCGGAATACGTTGCTTGCCGGTTCGGTCAGCGATGTCCAGAGTAATTCGGGGTACCGTTGTCAGATTGAGCGACTGGCGCAGGTGGCTGTTCATCAGGTTGCGTACGAACTGCCCGCGCTCAGGCAGGTCTATGGCCAGCAAACGGCTCGAAGCCAGCATGCTGGCGCGCAGGGCCTCGAACTGTGCCGCCAGTGCTTGGCGGTGGGACGCATCAAGGTGGCTCAGTGAATGCAACTGGGCATGCAGGTTTGCGGTGCGGTTACGCTCGGCCAAGCGTTCGAACGCTTGGGTTCTGGCGGCGTTGTTGCTTGCGCCCAGTTTCCATCGCAGTTGCAGCTGCGAGGCGGGCCCGGCCTGGGTCAGCAGGGCCAGGTGGGTTGAGGCCAGGTAATCGAAAACGTGGCTGGTGATGGGTTCGCTGATCAGGGCCGGCGTGTGCTCGCCGCTGTCGATCAGCGCAAGGAGCGCATCGATGTCCTGTGGCCAGGCGCTTTCCAGCAGCACTTCTGGCCAGGCGCCTTGCAATGTGTTGAGCAGCCGCTCGGTAAGCTGGGCGTGGTCTGTGTAGCAGGTCAGGCCACCGTCGTACCCAGGTTTGTAGAGCAGCACCGCAGTGTCTGCGTCTTCCACTGTGCCTTCGTGTATTGCCCTGAGCGTGATGAAGCCGGTCAGTGCCCAAGTGCGAGTTCCTACCCGTAGTTTCAGTGCACAGGGAACGACTTGTCGCGCAAGGCTTGGCTCGGGCCGCTCTACCAGTTGTCGAACCCATTGCAGGTGCGGCTCGCTCAGGTCGCCCAGGCATTGCTGGAATGCGGCTTCCCGCAGCAAGGTGTTGGCAAAGTGCTGGCTGAGGCGCTCGAACCTGCTGGCCTCACCGTCGGTTTGCCCCCAGGCTTCGCTAGTGGAATTTTCGGGCACTGCGCCCAGCAGCTGTTGCAGGTCATTGTCCAGTGCGTCCAGCTTCGCCTGGTGCGCCTGCAGTTCATCCAAGCGTGCAGAGCCGGGCCCAGAGTCGTCACCCAGATAGGCAGCCAGCAGTTGCTCCTGGCGGTCGATGCGCTGCTTGCGCCAGCCTAGCGGTAAGCGCTCGTCGAGCGAGTCGAAATGCACCTCGTCGTCCGCCAACGCTTCATCGGCACTGACCAGGCCTGCCAGTTCCTCGCTCAAGGCGTCAGGCAGCTCGACGTGCAATTGCATGCTCTGGCCGGCTGGCTGCGCGTGGTCCAGTACGCTGCTCAGCAGGCCGGCGACGCCATCACCCGCGAGCGCGATGACGGTAATGAACGAGCTGTCGCTGTCGCTGGCCAGCGCGGCGGGTGGGGAAGGCCACAGGCGGTCCCGATGCTCGTGGGCCCACTGCAGCAGGGCCGCTTCGCTGTGGAAGGCGCGGACCGGATTGTGGGCGTCTGGCCGGTACAGCAGCCAGGGGTCGTCATTGCCCACGGGTGTGATCAACAGTGCAGTGGGGCATGCGCCTATTGGTACGCCCGGTTGATCCCAGTGCAGTTGCGCGTACTGGCTGTCGCTGCCCAGCTGGCCCAGGTTCCAGGCCTTGTCTGCGATTCGGTCCAACCCGTAGTTGAGTTCCAGCGCGGTCTGGAAATGCGCGTGCAGCTGTTTCTCGGCAAAAGCTCTGCGTGCTATCGACTGCCCGGGCATGCGTGCGTCCCAGTAGCTGGCGTGCCCGGTCGAAGCCAGCGACGGCGCCTGTTCGAACAGGCTGTTCAGTGCCTGGACCGCCTGGCGTCGTCGCAGGTCGGCCTCGCCCAGGGCATTGCCGCGCCCGGCGATTATCCAAGGGGTAGTTGGCAGGGGCAGGGGGGTGGGGAAGTCGTCCAGGTGAATGGGCGTCGTGTCGGCTGACGAGTCGAGCGATTGGGGCATGGTCGTGATCCACGTTGGGCTGAGTGCTGGAGAGGAGCGCCCATTTCAACGTTCGACCCAAGGCGAACTGCGTTAGATATTGCTTGTTCAGCCTGTGTGGCGTTTACCCAGGAACGGCGGCAGGTAGAGCCCCAGATAGGCTTCGAATACCCGCATGCCTTCCTCGGCCATGCGCGGGGTGATCTGTTCGTGCAGCTGCATCGAGCGGGCATACACCCGATCGCTCAGCTCCATGGCCAAGGCGAACACATCCACATCGGCCGGCATCGTCGGCAGCTGGAAATGCTGGTCGAACAGCCGGTGCATCAGCTCGCCCAGCTCCATGTCGTGCTGACGGTCAGCTTGCACCACTTCGCTCAGGCCATGCTGGGCAAGGATCAGTTGGCGCGCCGCGGCGTCCTCGTTGTAGATGTCGAGCATGCGCTGCTCGATCAGCCGTGACAGTTGGTGCCAGGTGCTGAACGCAGCGCTGTCGATGGGGGCACTGAGTGCTTCGCGAAAGGCCCGATGCACATCGGCGGTCAACGCTTCGAGTAATGCTGGCACGCTGGCGAAGAAGTGGTACACCGACGAAGGCGGGATCTGCGCCCGCTCAGCCACGCTGTAGATAGACAACGCCGCCACCCCTTGCTCGGCCAACAACTCGCGCGCTGCCGCCAGGATCGCTTCGATCCTGGCCTGGCTGCTGGCGCGGGGCTTGCGCGGGGAGGCGGTGCGGCTCATCAGTTGCTGATCGCCAGGATGCTGGCCTGGTAGGCGCCGACGAACAGGTCGAAGTCGCCGACTTCTTGCTGCTCAAGGCGCGATTGCTCGGCCAGCGAGTTGCGCGCGAGGGTTTCGAAGGCCTGTTGACGCTCGGCGGGCAGTGGCTGCTCACGGAAGGTCTCGGCGTGGTTCTGGCTTTGGCGCAGGGAAAACTCGATGAAACTTTCGTCGTGCTCGGCCATGCGTGCCAGCACCTGGGCCGATGGCGTCAGGGAGGCGTCATCGACCTTGGCCTGCTGCGCTTCCAGGGCCTTGGCGTGTTCGTCACCCCCTTGCGCAAGGTCGAGCAACTCTGCCAGTTGGCCGATGCGGCCGAGCAACTCGGTGGCCCACACTTTCAGCTCGATCGGCTGGCCGTTACGGTGCAGTTCCAGGCCAGGGCGACGGCCTTCCTTGACCACGGTCAGGAAGTTGTCGGTGCACTGGCCGCATTCGCCGTTGTCCAGTTGCGGGCTGTCGTCCAGCGCGCAGAGCAGCAGGAACGCATCGAGGAAGCGCGCTTCGGTCAGGTCGATGCCCACCGGCAGGAACGGGTTGATGTCCAGGCAGCGCACCTCGACATACTGCACGCCGCGCGAGGTCAGGGCCTGGATCGGCCGCTCGCCGGTGTAGGTGACGCGCTTGGGGCGGATGTTCGAGTAGTACTCGTTTTCGATCTGCAGAATGTTGGTGTTCAGCTGCACCCACTCGCCATCCACGTGCGTGCCGACTTCAACATAGGGCGGGTAGGGCGTGCCAACGGCCTTGCGCAGGCTGTCGGTATAGCTGGCCAGGTTGTTGTAGCAGGGCGTGAGGCCGGCCTGGGCGTTGCTCTGGTAACCCAGGTCACTCATGCGCAGGCTGGTGGCGTACGGCAGGTACAGGGTGTCGGCGTCCAGTTCTTCGAGCTGGTGCGGGCGGCCCCGCAGGAAGCCCTTGTCCAGCGCCGGCGAGGCACCGAACAGGTACATCAGCAGCCAGCTGTAACGGCGGAAGTTGCGGATCAGGGCAATGTAGGCCGAAGACTGGAAGTCGCGGTCGTCTTCAGTGCTGCCTTCGGCTTCGCGCAGCAGTGGCCACAGTGCCTCTGGCAACGAGAAGTTGTAGTGGATACCGGCGATGCACTGCATGGTGCGGCCGTAACGCAGGGCCAGGCCCTTGCGGTAGACGTGCTTGAGCTTGCCGATGTTCGAGGTGCCGTATTCGGCGATTGGAATATCTTCCTCGGCCGGCAGCGTGCACGGCATCGACGGGCTCCACAGGTATTCGTCGCCCAGCTTGCTGTAGACGAAACGGTGGGTCTGCTCGA
Source organism: Pseudomonas sp. LFS044 (assembly GCF_047978245.1). Taxonomy (NCBI): domain Bacteria; kingdom Pseudomonadati; phylum Pseudomonadota; class Gammaproteobacteria; order Pseudomonadales; family Pseudomonadaceae; genus Pseudomonas; species Pseudomonas sp. LFS044. Next base: position 41,557 of record NZ_JBFPFX010000017.1, on the reverse strand, counting down.
GGCTTTCGAGCACCTTGGCCGGGTCGGGCAAGGCTGGGGTGATGAACTCCAGCAGCGACTCGGAATAGTCGGTGGTGATCTGCTCGTTGGTCAGCGCCGAACCCAAGGCCTCAGGATGCGGGGTCTGGGCCAGGCGACCTTCAGGGGTCACGCGCAGGCATTCGCGCTCAATACCGTGCAGGCACTGCTTGAGCAGGGGGAGATTGGCGCCGAGCAGGCTCAGGCGGCGGTTGAGGAGGTCGCTCAAGATGGATTCCTTCACGCATCAGTCGCCCCAATATGGGGGTAGAGTTGACGGTCTACAAGGGTAGGAAGAAAGGAACTGGCGTTGTCGCCTGGTTTACGCGGTTTCGGCAGTGCCAGCGCACTGCCGAAAAATACCGCAGATACCGCTTGGTGAGCTAGAGAACGGCGAAGGTTCCCTGCGCTTTTGCCACCAGCTTGTCGCCTTGGACTACGTCGGCGTCGACCACCAGAGTGCGGCGCCCGGCATGCAGCACGCGGGCCGTGCACACGACCTCGCCGTCACTGACGGCGCGCATGTAGTTGATCTTGCATTCGATGGTCACGCTCTGCTGGTCGAAGCCATGGCTGGCCGAGCAGGCCAAGCCCATGGCGATGTCCACCAGGCTGAAGATGGCCCCGCCGTGCAGCTTCTGACCGCGGTTGCGCAGGTGTGGCTCGAGCGCCAGGGCAACCTCGGCAACACCTGTGTCCAGGCGTTGCACGCGGCAGCCGAGGAGCTGGCTGTAGGCGCTTTGCACCAGCTCTTGGGGGATTTCCATCACTTCTTCTTCAGCTGTTTGGCGTTGGCGAACAGCGAAGCCATGGCATTGTTGGCTGGGGCGGCGGTCGCGGTTTCACGCTGGCGCGGCGCCTGCTGCTGGCGGTTGCCGCCGTTGCCGCGGTTGCCGCCACGGTTGCCTTCGACCTTCTCGCCCGGGGTGTCGCTCATGCGCATGGACAGGCCCACGCGTTTGCGCGGGATGTCCACTTCCATGACCTTGACCTTGACCACGTCACCGGCCTTGACCGCTTCGCGCGGGTCTTTGATGAACTTCTCCGACAGCGCCGAGATGTGCACCAGGCCGTCCTGGTGTACGCCGATGTCGACGAAGGCACCGAAGTTGGTGACGTTGGTGACCACGCCTTCGAGGATCATGCCGGGCTCCAGGTCCTTGAGGTCTTCGACGCCGTCCTGGAAGGTAGCGGTTTTGAACTCGGGGCGAGGGTCGCGGCCAGGTTTGTCCAGCTCTTGCAGAATGTCGGTGACGGTCGGCAGGCCGAAGCTCTCGTCGGTGAATTTCTTCGGGTCGAGGCGTTTGAGGAAGGCACTGTCGCCGATCAGCGAACGGATATCGCGGTCGGTGTCGGCGGCAATGCGCTGCACCAGCGGGTAAGCCTCAGGGTGAACGGCCGAGGCGTCCAGCGGGTTGTCGCCGTTCATCACGCGCAGGAAGCCTGCGGCCTGTTCGAAGGTTTTCTCGCCCAGGCGGCTGACTTTCTTCAGCGCTGCGCGGGTGGCGAACGGGCCGTTGGCGTCGCGGTGGGCGACGATGTTCTGCGCCAGGGTCGCGTTGAGGCCGGAGATGCGGGTCAGCAGCGCCACGGAAGCGGTGTTGACGTCGACGCCCACGGCGTTCACGCAGTCCTCGACCACGGCGTCGAGGCCGCGCGCCAGCTTGAGCTGGGACACGTCATGCTGGTACTGGCCGACACCGATGGATTTCGGGTCGATCTTCACCAGTTCGGCCAGCGGGTCCTGCAGGCGGCGGGCAATCGACACGGCGCCACGGATCGACACGTCCAGGTCGGGGAATTCCCGGGCCGCCAGTTCCGATGCGGAGTACACCGAAGCACCGGCTTCGGAGACCATGATCTTGGTGATCTTCAGTGCTGGGTATTTTTTAACCAATTCGGCGATCAGCTTGTCGCTTTCACGGCTGGCGGTGCCGTTGCCGATGGCGATCAGCTCGACCGAATGCTTGGCGCACAAGGCGGCGAGGACCGAAAGGGTGCGGTCCCAGTCGTTGCGTGGGGCGTGCGGGTACACCGTGGCCGTGTCCAGCAGCTTGCCGGTGGCATCCACCACCGCCACCTTGCAGCCGGTACGCAGGCCCGGGTCGAAGCCCAGGGTGGCACGCGGGCCGGCTGGGGCGGCCAGCAGCAAGTCGTGCAGGTTGTGGGCGAAGACGTTGATCGCCTCGCCTTCGGCGTTGTCACGCAGCTCGCCGAACAGGTCGGTTTCGAGGTGGGTGTACAGCTTGACCTTCCAGGTCCAGCGCACCACTTCGCCCAGCCACTTGTCAGCCGGGCGGTTGCGGTTTTCCACGCCGAAGTGGCCGCCGATCATCACTTCGCACGGGTGCAGGGTGCCCGGCAGCTCTTCGCCGACCTTCAGCGATGCGCTCAGCACGCCTTCGTTGCGGCCACGGAAGATCGCCAGGGCGCGGTGCGACGGGCAGTTGCGCAGCAGTTCGTCGTGGGCGAAGTAATCGCGGAACTTCGCGCCTTCTTCTTCCTTGCCGGTTACCACACGGGCGCTGAGCACCGCTTCCTGCTTGAGGAAGTTGCGCAGCTTGTCGAGCAGGGCGGCGTCTTCGGCGAAGCGCTCCATGAGGATGTACTTGGCACCTTCCAGCGCTGCCTTGACGTCGGCCACGCCTTTTTCGGCGTCGACGAACCGCGCGGCTTCGCTTTCCGGGGTGAGTTGCGGGTCGTTGAACAAGCCATCGGCCAGCTCGCCGAGGCCGGCTTCCAGGGCAATCTGGCCCTTGGTACGGCGCTTCTGCTTGTACGGCAGGTAGAGGTCTTCGAGGCGGGTCTTGGTATCGGCCAGCTTGATCTCGCGGGCCAGCTCCGGGGTCAGTTTGCCCTGTTCCTCGATGCTGGACATGATGCTGGCGCGGCGCTCATCGAGTTCGCGCAGGTAGCGCAGGCGCTCTTCCAGGTGGCGCAGCTGGGTGTCGTCCAGGCTGCCGGTCACTTCCTTGCGGTAACGGGCGATGAAGGGCACGGTCGAGCCTTCGTCCAACAGGCCCACGGCCGCCTCGACCTGCTGCGGGCGTACGCCCAGTTCCTCGGCGATACGGCTGTTGATGCTGTCCATGTAAACCACCTGACATTTGTGAATACGGGGGCTGCAAGGCGCGTGTTTCGCCCGGCGGCGCTGGATGAAAGCCGCGCATTATACCCATCGAGGACGGCTTGCGGTGATGGCGCCAGGCCAGTTGACCAGGCCGGGAACTGGCGCCGGGGGAAAAATCTGCTAACAATGCTCACGGCACGCGTGGCAATGGCTACGCCATAATGCGCGGCGATATCAGAGGAGTTATTCATGACCGGCACCCCAAACAACGCTGAAGGTGACAAGATTCTCATCGTCGACGACGATCCGGGGCTCAGCAGCCTGCTGGAACGTTTCTTCACCAGCAAGGGGTACCGTGCCCGTGCGGTGCCCAATACCGAACAGATGGACCGCCTGCTGCAGCGCGAAGTGTTCAACCTGGTGGTGCTTGACCTGATGCTGCCGGGTGAAGATGGCTTGTCCGCGTGCAAGCGCCTGCGCCAGTCGAACAACCAGATCCCGATCATCATGCTCACCGCCAAGGGCGACGAACTCAGCCGTATCAAGGGGCTGGAGCTGGGCGCTGACGATTACCTGGGCAAGCCGTTCAACCCGGACGAGCTGATGGCGCGGGTCAAGGCCGTGCTGCGCCGGCAGGCACCGAGCGTGCCGGGCGCCCCGGGCAGCGAGGACGAGTCGGTCACCTTCGGCGATTACGAGCTGTCGCTGGCTACCCGTGAGCTCAAGCGCGGTGAAGAAGTGCACATGCTGACCACCGGCGAGTTCGCCGTGCTCAAGGCGCTGGTCATGCACGCGCGCGAACCGCTCACCCGCGACAAGCTGATGAACCTGGCCCGTGGCCGTGAGTGGGATGCCTTGGAGCGCTCCATCGACGTACAGATTTCGCGCCTGCGCCGCATGATCGAACCGGACCCTTCCAAGCCACGGTATATCCAGACTGTGTGGGGCGTAGGTTACGTCTTCGTGCCGGACGGAAACGCCGGAAAATGAACCCACACCGTCGATGAAAACGCCGCTCTGGTTCCCGCAAAGCTTCTTCGCCCGCACATTGTGGCTGGTGCTGATCGTCGTGCTGTTCTCCAAGGCGTTGACCCTGGTCTACCTGCTGATGAACGAGGACGTATTGGTCGATCGGCAGTACAGCCACGGTGTAGCACTGACGCTGCGTGCCTATTGGGCAGCCGATGAGGAAAACCGCGACAAGATTGCCGAAGCCGCAGGCCTGATCCGTGTGACCGGTTCTGGTGTGCCGGAAGGCGAGCAGCACTGGCCTTACAGCGAAATCTATCAGCGGCAGATGCAGGCCGAGCTGGGTGAAGACACCGAGGTGCGCTTGCGCATCCATGCGCCGCCGGCGTTGTGGGTCAACGCGCCAAGCCTGGGCCCAGGTTGGCTGAAAGTCCCTTTGTACCCGCACCCGCTGCGTGGCCAGAAGATCTGGAACGTGCTTGGCTGGTTCCTGGCCATCGGCCTGCTGTCGACCGCCTCGGCGTGGATCTTCGTGCGACAGCTCAACCAGCCGCTCAAGCGCCTGGTGTTCGCTGCCCGCCAGTTGGGCCAGGGGCGCAGCGTGCGGCTGCCGATCAGTGATACGCCGAGCGAAATGGCCGAGGTGTACCGTGCCTTCAACCAGATGGCCGAGGATGTCGAGCAGGCCGGGCGTGAGCGCGAGCTGATGCTGGCCGGTGTGTCCCATGACCTGCGTACGCCGCTGACACGCCTGCGCCTGTCCTTGTCATTGCTCGACAGCGACAACGAGCTGAGCGATGACATGGTCCGCGATATCGAGGACATGGACGCCATTCTCGACCAGTTCCTGGCCTTCATCCGCGATGGCCGCGATGAACCGGTGGAGGAGGTCGACCTGGCCGACCTGGTGCGCGAGGTCGTGGCGCCCTACAACCAGCCAGAGGAGCGGGTACGCCTGTGCCTGGAGCCGATCCCCCCGTTCCCGCTGCGTCGGGTATCGCTCAAGCGCATGCTGGGTAACCTGATCGGCAATGCCCTGCACCACGCTGGCAAAGGGGTCGAGGTGGCCGCCTATGTTTCGGGCGACGAGAGCGCGCCTTACGTGGTGCTCAGTGTGCTTGACCGGGGTGCCGGTATCGACGAGTCGGAGCTGGAGACCATCTTCAACCCGTTCATCCGCGGTGACCGTGCCCGGGGCGGCAAGGGCACCGGGCTGGGCTTGGCGATCGTGAAACGGATCGCGGCGCAGCATGGTGGCAATGTGGAGTTGCGCAACCGCTCCGGCGGCGGGATCGAAGCGCGGGTAAGGTTGCCATTGGGGCTTTTGCTGCCGCGCAATGCTGTGTGATCTGCTCCGGCCCTTTTGCGGCTAAAGCCGCGAGGGGGCCGGCACGGTCAACCTCAGCCTTTACCTTTGGTGCGGGTCTGGTTCGGCCCGCCATTCTTCTCCAGATGCTCGATGATCATCCCGGCCACATCCTTGCTGGTGGTCACTTCGATACCTTCCAGGCCCGGTGAGGAGTTCACTTCCATCACCAGCGGGCCGTGGTTGGAACGCAGGATGTCTACACCTGCCACGCTCAAGCCCATTACCTTGGCTGCACGGATAGCGGTAATCCGCTCTTCAGGTGTGATCTTGATCAGGCTGGCGACCCCACCCCGATGCAAGTTGGAGCGGAACTCGCCTGGCTTGGCCTGGCGCTTCATCGAGGCAATCACCTTGTCACCCACCACGAAGCAGCGAATGTCGGCACCGCCGGCTTCCTTGATGTACTCCTGAACCATGATGTTCTGCTTGAGGCCCATGAACGCTTCGATCACCGACTCGGCGGCCTGGGTGGTCTCGCATAGCACCACGCCGATGCCCTGGGTGCCCTCGAGCACCTTGATCACCAGGGGTGCGCCATTGACCATCTGGATCAGGTCGGGGATGTCATCTGGTGAGTGGGCGAAACCGGTAATTGGCAGGCCGATGCCGCGCCGTGACAGCAGCTGCAACGAGCGCAGCTTGTCGCGGGAGCGGGCGATGGCCACGGACTCGTTGAGCGGGTAGACGCCCATCATCTCGAACTGGCGCAGCACCGCGCAGCCATAGAACGTCACCGACGCGCCAATGCGCGGAATCACCGCATCGAAACCTTCCAGTGGTTTGCCGCGGTAATGAATCTGCGGCTTGTGGCTGGCAATGTTCATGTAGGCCCGCAGGGTATCGATCACCACCATTTCGTGGCCACGCTGGGTACCGGCTTCGACCAGGCGGCGGGTGGAATACAGACGCGGATTGCGCGACAGCACAGCGATCTTCATGCAGCACCTGTGACAGGGGAAAGGGTGGCCGGAAAGGCCGGTTTGTCTTGCACGTACTTGAGCCCCGGGTTGACCACCAGCTGCCCATGGATAAGCGCCTTGGAGCCGAGCAACAGGCGGTAGCGCATGCTCTTGCGGCAGGCCAGGGTAAATTCCACCTGCCACACGCGGTCGCCCAGCGCCAACGGGGTGCGGATCACGTAACGGGTCTGGGCGTGGCCATTGGAGCTCTTGATGGTCTTCATGGTGACCAGCGGCGCTTCGCAACGGCGGTGACGCAGTTGCACGATCGAGCCCAGGTGGGCGGTAAAACGCACCCATGGCTCGCCGTCGCGCTCGAAGGGTTCCACCTCTGTGGCGTGCAGGCTGGAGGTGCTGGCCCCGGTGTCGATCTTGGCGCGCAGCCCCGCCACACCGAGGTCGGGCAAGGCGACCCACTCGCGCAGGCCGATCACAGTCAGATGGTCAAATGTCTTCACGAAGCACACCCTGGGGATAAGGTGGTGAACTGTAAGCACGACGGGGACTTTTTGCATCCGTCAGTTACGGTAGTACAGTTCGATGAAAGACAGAATTCGAGGTAACGGGATGGCACAAAAAGGCGAAGAAGACGACAAGGTCCGCCTGGACAAATGGCTATGGGCAGCGCGGTTCTACAAGACTCGCGCGCTGGCCAAGGCGGCGATCGAGAGTGGCAAGGTGCATTGTCGGGGCGAGCGCTGCAAGCCGGGCAAGGAGCCACGGGTGGGCGATGCGTTCGTGCTGCGCACCGGTTTCGATGAGCGCACGGTGGTGGTCAAGGCACTGTCTGCTGTACGCAGAGGGGCACCTGAGGCGCAGGCGTTGTATGAAGAAACCGAAGAAAGTGTGAAGCGCCGCGAGCAGGCCGCAGAGATGCGCAAGGCAGGTGCGATGGGTGTGACGACCGATGGCCGGCCGAACAAGAAACAGCGTCGGCAGATTCACCAGTTGCATGGCAGTTTTGATTGAGCGCTGCCGGCGATGGGCTGCAGAGCAGCCCTGACGATCTAGCGGATCACCGCTGATCGCCCTGCGCAGTTCTTTGAGCATGCGCGGATTTTGTAGGAGCTGGCTTGCCGGCGATGGGCTGCAAGGCAGCCCTGATGATTTAGCGGATCACCGCCAATCGCCCGACCAACGGTAGCCTGGCTGCAAGCTTGAACAACGGTGCCGTGCAGCGCAGCAGCAACGCGCTGCCCTTCGCCGCCAGTGGCGTATGGCAGCTCCAGCCCAGTGCCAGCACTGCCATCAGCAAACCACCGATGTAGTCATCCTGCCCCCAATGCGCACCCGCCACCAGGCGCGGCAGCATGAACAGGAACGCCAGGCCCCAGATCACCAGACGCTGCACCAGGCGCCGGCTGAACAGGCTCATGAACAGCGCCCAGATCAGCAGCACCGAGGCGTGATCGCCCGGGAAGCTCTTGCTGGAGCGGTCTTTCAGTTCCCAGGCTTTTTCCAGGTTCGGGTAGTAATCGCTGAGGTGGACGACGTTGTCGAACACCATCGACGGGCTATCGTGTTGCCAGCCCATTGCATCCACCCACTTGGAAAACACCGCGCGAATCACCACTAACAGGATGAGCGTGACGAGAAAGCCGAAAAAGGCCTCACGCACCTGGCTGGCCTTGAACACCCAGTCACCGCGGATCAGCACGGCCAGCAGGATCAGGCCAACGACGATGTCGAAGGGCCGAAGGCTGCCGACGGTCCAGATGTAGCGCCAGGTGGTGTTGTCGGCCAAGGGCGCATTAAGGCTGTGGAACAGCCATTCGTCGAAAGTCAGGCACAGGATCTGGCCAAAAGGCCATAACCAGAAACACAGTAGAGCGATAGGCAGCAATGTGCAGGCTGCCAAAGGGCCCCAGGACCACCTTGCTTGGAACAGTGGTCGATTGTCCATAAAATACCTCTATTGCCAACGGGAATCGGAGCGCCTTGTGAGCGCTCTGTCATGGGTTTTCGCAAGTGTTCGAAATCCCGTGTAACCATTTTGTCATCATTTTCAGATAGCCAAAACCTATGAGCGATTTGCCAGATACCGATTTCACCCAACGTTTCATCTTCGACGACCGCGATATTCGCGGCGAGTGGGTGGCACTCGATGACAGCTACGCCGCGGTGTTGGCTCGTCATGCCTACCCACAGCCCGTGGCCGCACTGCTCGGCGAATTGATGGCCGCCACGTCGCTGCTGGTTGGCGCCATGAAGTTCGACGGCTTGCTGGTGCTGCAGGCGCGCTCGGCTGGGCCGATCCCGCTGTTGATGGTTGAGTGCTCGAGCGAGCGCGCCATCCGCGGCATGGCGCGTTACGAAGCGGACCAGATCCCTGGCGAAGCGACGCTGGCGCAGTTGATGCCCGACGGCCACCTGACCCTGACCATCGACCCGGTCAAGGGCCAGCGCTATCAGGGTACTGTCGAGCTCGACGGCGCCAACCTGTCGGAATGCTTCACCAACTACTTCATCCAGTCCCAGCAGACCAACACCCGCTTCTGGCTCAATGCCGAAGGCGGCAAGGCCCGCGGCCTGCTGTTGCAGCAGCTGCCGGTCGACCGCCAGCGTGATGAAGAAGAGCGTGAAGACAGCTGGCAGCACGTGATCGCCCTCGCCAAGACGCTCAAGGCCGAAGAGTGGGCCGAGGACAACGAAACCCTGCTGCACCGCCTGTACCACGAAGATGCCGTGCGGCTGTTCGATATCCAGCCGCTGCGCTTCCAGTGCAGCTGCTCGCGCGAACGTTCCGGCAATGCGCTTGTCAGTCTTGGCGAGCACGATGCCAAGCAGTTGGTGGACGAGTGTGGCGGCAAGGTGGAGATCGATTGCCAGTTCTGCAACGAGCGCTATTTCTTCGATGCCAGCGATGTGGCGCAACTGTTTGCCGGTGGCGGCACGGACACGGCGTCAGAAACTCGCCACTGAAACGTTTAATTGCAGGGAAATCTCCTGTCGAATTGCGCAAAAGCGCGGTTACGACAGGAGGGGCCTACTTTTTTTGGGCGTTTCTGGCATAATCCGGCCACTTTTTTCGCTGTAGTAGTTTTTTACAGACAACTACAAAACGTTTGGAGCACTCGGCCTCGGGCCGGATGGGGTATCTCATGACGCAAGCCAACAACACCGTGTACACCGACCTGAGCGTCGATGAGCTGGTAAAAGAAGCGCTGCAACGCGGTGAAGGCGTGCTAGCCGATACCGGCGCACTGGTCGTGGAGACTGGGCACCGTACTGGCCGTTCGCCGGCTGACCGTTTCATCGTCGAAGAACCTTCCACCCAGGATGCCATCTCCTGGGGCCCGATCAACCGCAAGTTCCCGGCCGACAAGTTCGATGCCCTGTGGGACCGCGTCGAGGCGTTCAACAACGCCCAGGATCACTTCGTTTCCTACGTTCACGTAGGGGCGGCCGCCGAGCACTACCTGCCGGTGAAGATGACCACCCAGACTGCCTGGCAGAACCTGTTCGGCCGTTGCCTGTTCATCAACCCTGAGCAGTTCAACCCGGCTGGCCGCGACCAGTGGCAAGTACTCAACGTTGCCAACTTCGTGTGCGAGCCTGAGCGTGACGGCACCAACTCCGACGGCTGCGTCATCATCAACTTCGCGGCCAAGAAGGTGCTGATCGCTGGCATGCGTTACGCCGGCGAAATGAAGAAAGCCATGTTCTCGGTGCAGAACTTCCTGCTGCCGGCTGCCGACGTGCTGCCAATGCACTGCGCTGCCAACATCGGCGAAGAAGGCGACGTAACCCTGTTCTTCGGCCTGTCCGGCACTGGCAAGACCACCCTGTCGGCCGACGAAAGCCGTTACCTGATCGGTGACGACGAGCACGGTTGGGGCGAAGGTGTTGTCTTCAACATGGAAGGCGGCTGCTACGCCAAGTGCATCGACCTGTCCGAGAAGAACGAGCCGGTCATCTGGAAAGCCATCAAGCACGGCGCAGTGCTGGAAAACGTCGTTCTCGACGCCAACAAGCATGCCGACTACACCGATGTCAGCCTGACCCAGAACAGCCGCGCCGCCTACCCTCTGGAGCACGTCGCCAAGCGCGCCGAAGCCAACCTGGGTGGCGAGCCTAACGCAGTGATCTTCCTGACCTGCGACCTGACTGGCGTTCTGCCGCCGGTTTCCATCCTGAACAACGAGCAGGCGGCCTACCACTTCCTGTCCGGCTACACCGCGCTGGTCGGTTCCACCGAAATGGGTTCGGGCGGCGGCATCAAGTCGACCTTCTCCACCTGCTTCGGCGCCCCGTTCTTCCCGCGCCCGGCTGGCGAGTACGCCGAGCTGCTGATCAAGCGTATCAACGGCTTTGGTTCCAAGGTGTACCTGGTCAACACCGGCTGGACCGGTGGTGGCTACGGCGTTGGCAAGCGCTTCAGCATCCCGACCACCCGTGGCGTGATCGCTGCCATCCAGAGCGGCGCACTGATCGGTGCAGAGACCGAGCACCTGGACATCATCAACTTGGACGTGCCGAAGGTTGTTCCAGGCGTCGAAACCGAACTGCTCAACCCGCGCAACACCTGGGCTGACCAGGCGGCCTACGACGAAGCTGCCAAAGGCCTGGCCAAGCTGTTCACCGAAAACTTCAAGAAGTTCGACGTGTCCGACGCCATCAAGGCTGCTGGTCCACAGCTGTAAGCTGGCGCTAGCTTCTGAAAAAAACCGCCCTTCGGGGCGGTTTTTTCGTATCAAGGCCATTGCTGCCTTGCATGCAGGATCCGAACGATTTCCACGGCGTGTTCCTTGATACCTTCCTGGTTTATAGATCGATGGGGCCTGGGCAGCACGTTTGGCTTTTTCTGCGAAGCTTTCGTCCAGTGAGATGGCCGCCTTCGGGTTGGCCTGCGCAATATGGTCCATGATGCGCAGGCGGTCATGGCGTGCCATGTCACGCCAAACCAGCCGCATCAGCGCATTTTGGCTTTGAGTTCGCTGCGGCGAGCTGCGAACAGTCGCTCCACTTCCTCCTCCTCCATTGGCTGCGTAGGATCTTTCAGGCTGGACTCTACCTGCTCGACAAACCATGCCTCGTAGGCCGCTGCTTCATGCGCTCGCTTCAGGGCCTGTGCCCGGTCTGGGCGTTGATAGGTGCTCATCTGGCCGGGATCGAAGGCTGAAGCGTCGACCTCGAAATGGTCGATGCCCATCTCGAGCAGGTAGCTCACCAGTGTTTCGAATTTCTTGAACAACCGAACGTTGCCGCTGCGCTGGGCAATCAGCACATGCTCCTGATGATTCACGTCGACTTGGATGGCCCAGCCGCCTGGCTGGCCGACGATGTGCGTGGCATTGATTCGTCCGGTTTCCACCATACGGCTCAAATTGGCATGATCTACTTGATGACTGGGCATCGGGACTTTTCTCGGTTTCATCGGGATGAACCATGCTACGCAATCTATAGTTGATTGCGACTATAGCCCTTCCTCTCTTGCTGTGGGAAGTTTCCTCACGGTGTAACCAATTATGGATATCTCATGACCGAATCCCCCAACCGCAACGCGTTCTCCCACTTCCACCCCATCCTCACCCGTCCTCAGGACAACGACCACAATGGCCATGTCGCCGGTGCGACCGTGCACGGTTTCTTCGAAACCGCCATCCAGGCTTTTCTCGTCGAGCAAGCCGAGTTCGACCTGCGTGAAGGCGCGCTGGCAGCGTTCGTGGTCAGTTCGGCGGCAGACTTCTTTGCATTGCCAGGCTTCCCGGATGTGCTTGAGGTGGGCCTGGGCGTGACGCGTCTGGCGGGAAGTACGGTGGAGTACCGGCTGGCGCTGTATCGCCCGGGCGAAGCGGATGCTTGCGCCGCAGGCACGGTGGTGCAGGTGTTCATCGAGCGTGCAAGCGGCCGGCCGGTGCCGCTACCGGAAGCGCTGCAGGTCATCCTGGCCGGGTTGCAGCTCGACGCGCAGGCATAAAAAAGCCCGCGGGTGCGGGCTTAATGTTGTTCTTCAAGTATGCCGAGGCCGCTCTGCGACCTCAGTCGCGCCAGTGGCGCTTGTGCTTGCGGTGGCCATAGTGGCGGCCGCGGTCGTAGTGACGACGGTCGTCGTAGCCGCGACGGTAGCGGCGATCGTCATGACGCTCGTCTTCATCGGCCTTGTTGCCCATGTAGTTACCCAGCGCGCCACCAGCGCCGCCGCCTGCGGCTGCACCAATGTAGCTGCCGGTGGTGCCGCCCACCGAGCGACCGACCACGTTACCGCCTGCTGCGCCCAGTGCGCCGCCGATAGCGGCCTCACCACGCTGGCGCTTGTCGGCACCCAGGGCACCGCCGGCCGCGCCGCCCAGGCCGGCACCAATGGCGCCGCCGGTGCTACCGCCGATGGAGTTGCCCACTACGGAGCCGAGTACCCCACCCAATGCGCCGCCAATGCCGGCCTCGGTATTGCCGCCTGCCATGGCAACGCCGCTGAGCAAGCTGAAAGACAACAACAGAATCGAGGAGTACTTCTTCATCAAGAGAGCCTCATAGGGATGACGAGGGCGAATTTGAGGCTCCGTGCTGCGGCTGGCAACGAAAATCCGACGAGTAGCACGAGTTGTACACAATTCTCTAAGTTGCTGTATTTCCTATGAAACTTAATCCATTTTCGCGTGTCTGAGGTTATTGTGACGAAGCCCTGGACCCTTGTGGAACAGGGCTTTTTCGTTTTTGCCGGCCAGCCAGCCCTTACACGATCCGCCCGTCGTCGCGCGCCCGCTCAAGCTTGATGGCGACGAACTTGGACGTCGGTGTATGGCTGCCTTCACCGATGCTTTCCAGTGGAATCAGCGGGTTCACCTCCGGGTAATAAGCCGCCGCCTGCCCAGCCGGAATATCGAAGGCGAGCAGGGTGAAGCCGTGTACCCGGCGCACATGCTCATCCCCCCACAGCGAAACGATGTCGACCTTCTGCCCCGGCTGGAAGCCCAGGCGGATGATGTCTGCTTCGTTGGCGAACAGCACGTCCCGCTGGCCGCGCACGCCGCGATAACGGTCATCCAGGCCGTAGATGGTGGTGTTGTACTGATCGTGCGAGCGCATCGACTGCATGATCAGGTCCGGCAACTGGCCGCTGGCGCGCACGCGCTCGTCGAGCAGGCTGTCCGGCAGCAGGTTGGCCTTGAAGTTGGCGCGGCCGCTGGCGGTTTTCCACTGGCGGCTGCCGGCGCTGTTGCCCAGGTAGAAGCCGCCAGGGTGGCTCAGGCGCTGGTTGAAGTCATCGAAACCGGCAATGGTGTCGGCGATCAGGTCGCGGATGCGGCCGTAGTCGGCTACCAGCCAGTGCCAGTCCACCGGGCGCTTGCCCAGCGTGGCAGCGGCAATGCCAGCGACCACCGCCGGCTCTGAACGCATCTGGCGCGACAGCGGCTTGAGCTGGCCGTTGGAGGCGTGGACCATGCTGAACGAATCTTCCACGGTAACCGCCTGCGGGCCGTCGGCCTGCAGGTCGATGTCGGTGCGGCCCAGGCAGGGCAGGATAAGCGCCTGCTTGCCGTGGATCAGGTGGCTGCGGTTGAGCTTGGTGCTGATGTGCACGGTCAGCGCGCAGTTGCGCAGCGCTTGCGCGGTCCGCTCGGTATCCGGCGTCGCCTGGGCGAAGTTGCCGCCCAAGCCGATGAACACTTTGGCGCGCCCCTCAAGCATGGCGTGAATCGCCTCGACGGTGTTGTGGCCATTGTGGCGCGGTACCGTAAAGCCAAAGCGTTTTTCCAGGGCATCGAGCAGCGCCACCGGCGGGCGTTCGTTGATGCCCATGGTGCGGTCGCCCTGCACGTTACTGTGGCCACGTACCGGGCACAGGCCTGCACCGGGCGCGCCGATGTTGCCGCGCAGCATCTGCAGGTTGACGATTTCCTGGATGGTCGGCACCGAATGGCGGTGTTGGGTAATCCCCATCGCCCAGCACATGATCACGCGCTTGCCGCGGCAGTACATGCGGGCGGCCAGCTCGATATCGGCCAGCGTCAGGCCGGACTGTTCCTCGATGTGCTGCCACGAGGTGGCGTCCACCGCCGCCAGGTACTCATCCACGCCATGGCCATGCTCGGCAATGAAGACGTGATCGAAGACGGCCGGTTCACCGTTGGCCTGCGCTTCGCGCTCCCACTGCAGCAGGAACTTGGCCATGCCACGCAGCATTGCCATGTCGCCACCCAGGGCCGGGCGGAAGAATGCGGTGTTGGTCGGCCGGTCGCTGTTGGTCAGCATCTCCAGCGGGTTTTGCGGATGCTGGAAGCGTTCCAGGCCGCGCTCCTTGAGTGGGTTGACGCACACCACCTGGGCGCCGCGTTTCACGGCGTCGCGCAGCGGGTCCAGCATGCGCGGGTGGTTGGTGCCGGGGTTCTGGCCCCAGACGAAGATCGCATCGGCATGCTCGAAGTCATCGAAGGTGACGGTGCCTTTACCCACACCCACGCTTTGCCCCAGCGCCACACCGCTGGCCTCGTGGCACATGTTGGAGCAATCCGGGAAGTTGTTGGTGCCATAGGCGCGCACGAACAGCTGGTACAGGTACGCCGCTTCGTTGCTGGCCCGCCCGGAGGTGTAGAACTCGGCCTGGTCGGGGCTGGTGAGTGCGTTCAGCTCACGGGCGATCAGGGCGAAGGCGGCGTCCCAGGCGATCGGCTGGTAGCGGTCGCTGGCCGGGTCATAGACCATCGGTTCGGTCAGGCGGCCCTGGTATTCGAGCCAGTAGTCGCTCTGCTGGCGCAGTGCGCTGACGCTGTAGCGGGCGAAGAAGGCCGCGTCGACGCGGCGCTTGGTCGCCTCCCAGTTGACCGCCTTGGCGCCGTTCTCGCAGAACTTGACCATGCCGCTCTCGGGCGAGTCGCCCCAGGCGCAGCCGGGGCAGTCGAAGCCCCCGTTCTGGTTGGTCTTGAGCAAGGCGCGCAGATTTTTCAGCGCATTGTCGCTGCCGACCCAGGCCTTGGCCACGCTGCGCAGCGCGCCCCAGCCACCGGCGGGGCCGTGGTAGGGCTTGTAGCGAGGGGTGGAGGCTGGGGCGTTGTCTGGAAGAGGCTGGTACGAGGTCACGGCTGTTACGACTCCGCCGCTGGGCTGTAGACCCGCGGTGCACTGTGTTTGGGCAGATGGATGAGGTTGAGGTTGTGCTTGCGCGCCCACTGCAGGGCGAGGCCCGTGGGCGCCGACAGGCTGACCAGGGTCTGGATGCCGGCGCGCAGGACTTTCTGGATCAGCTCCAGGCTGCAGCGGCTGGTGACGATGGCCAGGCCGCCTTCAGTGGCGATGCCTTGGCGCAGCAGGGCGCCGATCAGCTTATCCAGCGCGTTGTGCCGGCCGATGTCTTCGCGGCCGAGCAGCAGCTCACCCTCGGCATTCATGAACAGCGCCGCATGCACGGCACCGCAGTGCTGGCCCAGGGGCTGGAAGGCATCGATGCGTTGGCGCAGGCCGGCCAGCCATTGCGCGGGAGGCAAAGGCGCGCCGGGCAGTTCGGCCAGTTCCGGCAACGCCTGCTCCAGGGCCTCGACACCACACAGCCCGCAGCCGCTGGTGCCGGCCAGCTGGCGGCGCTGGTTTTTCAGGTTCCAGAACGCGCGGCTGGAAATCTCCAGGTCGGCATACATCGCCGAGCCGCTGCCCGACAATTTCAGGTCATAGATTTCTGCTGTGCCTTCGACAATGCCGCTGCCCACGCTGAAGCCGACGGCAAAATCTTCGAGGTCGGTGGGGCTGACCAGCATCACGGCCTGGTTAAGGCCATTGAAGGCGATGGCCAGGGCGACTTCTTCGGCCAGCGGTGTACTGGCGCGTGTGGCATCGTCGAGCTGGATGTAATCGTAGGAGTTGCTGGCGGCAGGCAAGGCCAAAGGCGTAGAGGCCGCGCAGACCGGAGGTTTGCTGTTCATCGGGGCTGACTACCGGCGGCTATTTGATAGCACCAGCCTAGGCCCGCGCGCTGGCCACGTCTAATCGCTAGGGTCTATGCCTTGATAGAGCGCGTCGATTGGCCGCAGTGGGGCGGGAGGGGAAATCCTGGCCTAGACTCCTGACTCCGAGGTTTCAGTCAACAAGGAGAACGCAATGAGCCTGTTCAGTTTCGTGAAGGAAGCCGGCGAGAAGTTGATCGACCTGCTGACCCCGGGCAATGCCAATGCCGAGGAGCAGTTGAAGAAGCACGTGGAGAGTGTCGGCCTGGGCAACCCCAACATCACCGCCACTGTAGAGGGCGACAAGATCATCCTCAAGGGTGAAGTGGCCAGCCAGGAGGAGAAAGAGAAGATCATCCTCGCGGCGGGCAACATCAATGGCGTGGCCAGCGTAGATGACCAGATCACCGTAACCGGGCCGGTGGTCAAGGCTGCGCGGTTCGTGACCGTGAAAAAGGGTGACACGCTGTCAGCTATTTCCGTAGTGGTGTATGGCAACGCCAACCAGTACAACAAGATCTTCGAGGCCAACAAGCCGATGTTGTCGCACCCGGACAAGATCTACCCGGGGCAGGTGCTGCGCATTCCTGACTGATAGCTCTTCAGCGCTGTGCTGGCCTCTCGCGGGCAAGCCCGCTCCTACAGGATCATCGCAGGCCTTGAGCACTGTGCAGTACCTGTGGGGGCCGGCTTGCCGGCGATTTGGCCTTAAAGGCCTACCAACAATGCCCGGTAATCCTCGACCGCCTCGAACTCTTGAGTATCCCGCGGCGCCGCCTGGCTATCCGGCTGGCGCACCGCCAGCAAATGCCCTACGCCAAATCGCCGTGCACTGCGCAGGATCGCCAGCGTGTCGTCGATGAACAGGCTGCGTTCAGGCACAAAGCCGATATCCGCCTGCAACGCATCCCAGAACTGCGGGCTTTCCTTCGGGTAGCCGTAATCATGCGAACTGATCAACCGCTCGAAATAGGGCGCCAGTTCCACCCGCTCCAGCTTCAGCGACAGCGAGTCGCGATGCGCATTGGTGATCATCACCACCCGCTTGCCCGCCTGGCGGACTGCGGCAAGGAACGTGTCGGCGTCGGGGCGCAGGGCGATCAGGTCGGCGATCTCGCGCTTCAGCTCGCGGATCGGCAAGTTCAGCTCGCGGCTCCAGAAATCCAGGCAGTACCAGTTGAGGGTGCCGGCATTGCGCTCGAACAGCGGCTGCAGCTCCATTTCCGCCATGGCTCGGCTCACGCCATGCACCTCGGCGTAACGCTGGGGCAGGTGCTCCAGCCAGAAGCGGTTGTCGTAGTGCAGGTCGAGCAGGGTGCCGTCCATGTCCAGCAGGACGGTATCGATGGCGGACCAGGTAAGAACAGGCATGGGAAACTCTCGTTCAGTCGGCAAGCCACGGTATAGTAACCCGTTCACGCCAAGGAGCCGCCCCATGCGCCAGAAACCCACCGTACTCAGCCGCGAGATTGTCGCCAGCAGCCGCTTGTTCCGCGTCGAAGCCGTGCAGTTGCGCTTCAGCAATGGCACCGAACGTACTTATGAGCGCCTGGTCGGCCGTGGCAATGGTTATGGTGCGGTGATGATCGTGGCCATGCTCGATGCCGAACACGCGGTGTTGGTCGAGGAATACTGCGGCGGCACCGACGAGTACGAGCTGTCGCTGCCCAAAGGGTTGATCGAACCGGGTGAAGACGTGCTGGCCGCCGCCGACCGGGAGCTCAAGGAAGAGGCCGGTTTTGGCGCACGTCAGTTGGAGCACCTGACCGAGCTTTCGCTGTCGCCGGGCTATATGAGCCAGAAGATTCAGGTGGTGCTGGCCACGGACCTCTACGAGGAGCGCCTGGAGGGCGACGAGCCGGAGCCGATGCGGGTCGACAAAGTGAACCTGCGCGAGCTGTCGGCCCTGGCCATGCACCCGCAGTTCAGCGAAGGCCGGGCGCTGGCCGCGCTGTATCTGGCGCGTGACCTGCTGATTCAGCGGGGGCTGCTCGACGCATGAACGACCAGCAACTGATGCATGAGGTGGTGAAGCTGGCCGGCCTGGCGGGCGAGGCGATCCTGCCGTTCTGGCGGGCCGATGTGGCGGTGACCAACAAGGCCGATGACTCGCCGGTGACCGCTGCCGACCTGGCCGCGCACCGGGTCATTGCCGATGGCCTGCAGGCACTGGCACCACAGATCCCGGTACTGTCCGAGGAAGACTGCAATATCCCATTGGCTGAACGGCAGGGCTGGCAGCGCTGGTGGCTGGTCGACCCGTTGGACGGCACCAAGGAGTTCATCGCAGGCAGCGAGGAGTTCACCGTGAACATCGCGCTGATCGAGCAGGGTGAAGTGGTGTTCGGCGTGGTGTCGATGCCGACTACCGGGCGCTGCTATTTCGGTGGTCGCAGCCTGGGTGCCTGGCGCGTAGAGACGGGCGGGCAAGCCCAGCCGATTCAGGTACGTAATGCACCGCCTGCCGATGGGCGCTTTACCGTGGTGGCCAGCCGTCGCCACTCCAGCCCGCAGCAGGAAGCACTGCTGGCCGGGCTCGGCGCTGCGGTTGGCGAACTGGAGCTGGCCAATATCGGCAGTTCGCTGAAATTCTGCCTGTTGGCCGAAGGCAGCGCCGACTGCTACCCGCGCCTGGCACCGACCTCGCAGTGGGACACCGCGGCTGCCCAGGGCGTGGTGGAAGGCGCCGGTGGCGAGGTGATCAACCTGGACGGCCAGGCATTCCGCTATCCGCCCCGCGAGTCCCTGCTCAACCCCTTCTTCCTCGCCTTGCCTGCAGCCGCCGGTTGGCGCCAGGCACTCATCCAGTTGGCGGTGGCCTTGTAGCAGCGGCCTTGCGTCGCGAAAGGGCCGCGTAGCGGCCCCGGCAATTCCTGCGGTGCAGGTCAGCGGTGCAGCACGTACTGGCCGTTGAATTTCACGGCGGGCTCGTCGCGGCCAGCGTTGCTGACCGTAGTCTCCAGCGTCAGCCGCGCCCGGCCACGGCGCTGGAACATGGTCACGAAGCGTTCCCAGGCCTTGTCATCCGGCGCCGCGCAGCGCGCCACCGCCGTCCCTGTCACCGGCAGGGGGTAGCTGATCTGGCCTTCCTGGATGACGATATGCCCGTCATCAATACCCAGCTCGCGCAGGCGCAGGTGCAACCAGCCCCAGCCCACCAGCACGGCCGCGCAGTACAGGCTGCCGCCGAACATGGTGCTCTTGTGGTTGACGTTGGCAGCCAGTGGTAGCTGCAGGCGCAGTGCCTGGCCTTGCCAATCGATGACTTCCAGGCCCATTTCGCGGGTCAGGGGAATATCGCTGTGCAGTACAGACTGCAGGTACTGGCTGTCGCTGCTCATGAACGGTGGTCCTCGTGGTCGTCTGCCCCGCTGTTGCCGCCGTCAAAATTGAGGCCGTGCTTGCGCAGTTTGTCGTGCAGGGTCTTGCGCGGTATGCCCAGTGCTTCGGCCAGGCTGCGCATGGTGCTGTGTGGCTGGGCCAGTTCGGCGGCGATCAGCGAACGTTCGAACTGCTCGACCTGTTCGCTGAGGTTGCCCGGCAGTGCCGGGGCCGAGGGTGCTGTCGCCACGGGTGGCGGGTTGTCCAGGGCCAGTTCCAGGCCGAGAGCGAAACGCTCGGCGGCGTTCTGCAGTTCACGCACGTTGCCTGGCCAGCCATGGCGCAGCAGCATGGCCCGTTGTGCCGGCTGCAGGCTGTGCGGCGGCAGCCCGTGGCGCTGGCTGGCGGTGTCGGCGAAATGCTGGAACAGCACCAGGATGTCATCGCCACGTTCGCGCAGTGGCGGGATACGCAGCGGCGCCACGTTCAGGCGGTAATAAAGGTCGGCGCGAAAGCGCCCCTGGTCGGCAGAGTGGCGCAGGTCTTCCTTGGTCGCCGCGATGATGCGGATATCCAGCGGAATCAGCTGGTTGCCGCCCAGGCGCTCGACCACCCGTTCCTGCAGCAGGCGCAGCAGCTTCACCTGCACGTCCAGGCTCATGCTTTCGATTTCGTCGAGGAACAACGTGCCGCCATTGGCAAATTCGAACTTGCCGATGCGGCGTTTCTGCGCGCCGGTGAAGGCGCCGGGCTCATGGCCGAACAGTTCGCTTTCAACCACCGACTCTGCCAGCGCGCCGGCATTGATGGCCACGAAAGGCCCATCGCGGCGGCTCGACAAGTCGTGCAGGGCACGGGCCACCACCTCTTTGCCAGCACCGGTTTCGCCGAGGATCAGCACGTCTGCGCGGGTGCCGGCCAAGGCGCCGATCTGCTCGCGCAGGCGCAACATGGACGGCGAGTGGCCGACCAGGCGGGTGGCCAGTTGCTGGCGGTCGCTCAGGGCCAGGCGCAGGCTGCGGTTGTCCAGCACCAGCCGGCGCAGGGCCAGGGCGCGGCGCACGCTGTCGAGCAGGGCATCGCTGGCAAAGGGTTTTTCAAGGAAATCGTAGGCGCCTGTGCGCATGGCTTGCACGGCCAGGGGCACGTCGCCGTGGCCGGTGATCAACAGCACCGGCAGTTCTTTGTCACGGCCGTGCAGTTGTTCCAGCAGTTGCAGGCCGTCGATGCCAGGCATGCGAATATCGCTGACTACCACGCCCGGCCAATCAGGCTCGATGCGTTCGGCCAGGCCCTGGGCGTCGGCCAGGGCGACTACCTTGAGCCCGGCCAGGTCGAGGGTCTGGCTCAGGGCCTGGCGCAGGTGCGGGTCGTCGTCGACCAGCAGTACCTGGGCCTGGCTGTCGATGCAAGTCTCGGTTGTCATGCCGAGGGGTCCTCCGAAGGTTTCAGGTTGGCGCCGGGCGCGGCCACGCGCATTTGCAGCGTGAGCAGGGCGCCACCTTCCGGGTGGTTGCCCAGCAGCAGTTCACCACCGAGGGCACGCATCAGGCTTTCGCAGATGGCCAGGCCCAGGCCCAGCCCCTGGGTGCGGGTCTTGGTGGTGAAGAACGGCTCCTTGGCGTGTTCCAGGGCTTGGCGGCTGAAGCCCGGGCCGTTGTCGCGGATGAACAGGTAGACGTACTCATCGCGTTTTTCGGCACTCAGCCACAGGCGGCGCGGGTTGGCTTTTTCGGTCAAGGCATCGAGGGCATTGGCCAGCAGGTTGCCGAGCACCTGGCGCAGGCGGGTTTCGCCTGCCTGTACCCACAGCGTGGCATCGGGCAGGTCGCGGATCAGCTCCACGGCCATCGCCCGGCGGCGCTTGGCCAGTAACGCCAGGGCGTCGTCCAGCGCCGGTTGCAGGGCCACGCTTTCCGGCGCGTGGCGATCGCGACGGGCGAAGGCGCGCAGGTGGGCGATGATTGAGGCCATGCGCCCGGTCAGCTCACCGATCAACTTGAGGTTGCCGCGGGCATCTTCGGTGCGTTGGTGATCGAGCAGGATCTCGGCGTTTTCCGCATAGCTGCGGATGGCCGCCAAGGGCTGGTTGAGTTCGTGGCTGATGCTTGCCGACATGGTGCCAAGCACCGACAGCTTGCCGGCCTGGACCAGCTCGTCCTGGGCGCGCACCAGTTCCTGTTGGGCGTTTTCGCGCTCCAGCACCGCGCTTTTGAGGCGGGTATTGAGGCCTTCGAGGTCGGCGGTACGCTGCACCACGCGATTTTCCAGCTCATGCCGGCCGCGGGCTTCGAAGTCGATGCGGTCGATATAGTGCCGCCGCCGTTGCATCACCAGGCCTGCCAGCAGCATCAGCACCAGCAAGGCACCACCGCCGATGGCCATGACCGTCTGCACCGAGCGGTCGACCAGCATGCGTGGGGCGAGGATGCTGACCTGCCAGCCGGTCTCCTTGATGTCGCGGGTCTGGGTCAGCCAGGCATCCGGGTTGAGCACCAGCGGCTGTGGTGCCTGGGTGGGGTAAGGCTGGATGGCGATGATCGCCTGGCGTTCGGCCTCGGTCAGCGCGCGAGTGGCGCGGAAACGCCAGTCGGGCCGCGAGGTGAGGATCACCACGCCGTTGTGGTCGGTCAGCAGCAGCTGCTCGGGGGTACGGCCCCAGAGCGTCTCGGTATGGTCGAGGTCGACCTTGACCACCAGCACACCGACGATGCGCTCGCGGTCGCGCACTGCGGCGGCAAAGAAGTAACCGCGCTTGGCCGAGGTGGTGCCTTGGCCGAAGAAGCGCCCAAGGTGCCCGGCCATGGCTTCGTTGAAGTACGGGCGGAAGGCGAAATTGCGGCCCACGAAGCTGTCGTGCTTGTCCCAGTTGGAGGCAGCGAGGGTATTGCCGCTGACGTCCATCAGGTACATCACTTCCGCACCGGTCTGGTGGACGATGTCTTTGAGCAGGCGGTTGGCGTTGGTCACCGCTTCGAGCTTGAACGGGTCGGCCAGCACGCCACGCAGCGCGGGCAGGTCGCCGAGTATCTGCGGCAGGGTTTCGTAGCGGTGCAGGGTGCCGAGCAGGTTGGCGACGTACAGGTCGAGGGTCTGGCGGTTCTGCGAGGCCAGTTCGTCCTGGTAATAGCGTTCGGCAAGGTGGTGCAGGGGCCACAGCAAGGGCGCCAGGCACAGGGCCAGCAGGGCCAGGCTGCGCCAGCGGGGACGGCGTGGGTGCGTGGGTTTTGCAATCATCGCGTAAATGCGCCAGAAGGGTCTGGCGCAATTATGCGCTACTTGAGGCAGTCGATCAGCGCCTGCTGCCAGTGAGGTAGCTGGATGCCCCATTCGCGGGCCAGGCGCGCGCAGTCCAGGCGCGAGTTGAGCGGGCGGCGCGCGGGTGTCGGGTATTCGCTGGAAGCGATCGGCAGCAGTTCGGCGCAAGGCAGGCCACGGGCTTTCAGCTGTTCGCCGATGGCCTGGGCGAAGCCGTACCACGACGTTTCCCCTTGTGCGGTCAGGTGGTAAGTGCCCCAGGCACCGGCCTCGCCGGCTTGCCAGCGCTCGACCAGCGCGCGGGTGCTGGCAGCGATGGTCGCGGCCCAGGTGGGCGCGCCGACCTGGTCGTCGACCACCCGCAATTGCGGTTTTTCCTGCAGCAGCCGTTGCATGGTCAGCAGGAAGTTGCGCCCGTACAGCGAGTAGACCCAGCTGGTACGCAGGATCAGGTGATCGCCACCGACCGCCGCGATGGCCTGTTCGCCGGCCAGTTTGCTGCGCCCATAAACACCCAGCGGGTTGGGCACGTCCTTCTCGGTATAAGGCGCAGCTTTGGCACCGTCGAAAACGTAGTCGGTGGAGTAGTGGATCAGCGGAGCGCCGAGCCGCAGCGCCTCTTCGGCCAGCACGCGAGGTGCCTCGGCATTGATTGCAAAGGCCGTGTCTGGCTCGCTCTCGGCCTGGTCTACGGCGGTGTAGGCGGCGGCGTTGATGATCAGGCCGGGCGCCAGCTGGCGCAACGGTTCGCGCAGCGCCTCGGGCCGGGCCATGTCCAGGTGCTCACGGCCAAGCAGGTGCAGCTCGCCGAGCCCGGCCAGTTGCACCTTCAGTGCTTGCGCAACCTGGCCGTTGCAGCCACACACGAGCACTTTCATGGGAACAGATCCGCGTCTGCCAGCAGGGCGCCAGCCTGGTCCTTGGCTGACAGCAAAGGCGGGGCCTGCAGGCCCCAGTCGATGGCCAGCTGCGGGTCATCCCAGCGGATGCAGCGCTCGGCGGCGGGGTTGTAGTACTCGGTGGTCTTGTAGAGGAAGTCGGCCGATTCGCTCAGCACCAGGAAGCCATGGGCAAACCCTGGCGGGATCCAGAACTGGCGGTGGTCTGCGGCACAGAGCCGGGTAGCCACCCAGCGGCCGAATGTAGGCGAGCTGCGGCGGATGTCCACGGCGACGTCGAGCACTTCACCCTGGGTCACGCGGACCAGTTTCCCCTGAGGGTTGTCGATCTGGTAGTGCAGCCCACGCAGCACGCCGCGCTGTGAGCGTGAGTGGTTGTCCTGGACGAACCGCGCATCAAAACCGGTCTTTTGGGCGAATTCACGGGCGTTGAAACTTTCGAAGAAGAAGCCGCGGCTATCGCCGAAGATCTTCGGTTCGATGATCAGTACGTCAGGTATGTCGGTAGCAATTATGTTCATGGCGATTATCTTACCCGTGTACTCAGGGATGGACCTTACCGGCCTCGTTCAATTTAGCCCGCCTTGGCCTGTTGCAGCCTAGATTGCCATCATGACTGCGCACGGGCGCACACTCATCATTTCATCTTTGCCACTTGTTTATCGGCCTTGGCAATGGCGAGATAAGCGAAAAGTAAAAGAGGTTTCATCTTCATGCCCCTCAGCACCCTGATTCAGCGTTCCAGCCTGCCCAGCCCGTCGCTCAGCCAAGCCCAGGCGCATGCCTTGCTTCAGGCGCATTATGACCTTGCCGGCAGCCTGTCGGCGCTGGGCAGCCAGCAGGACCTGAACTTCCGGTTGGACACGGGGCAGGGGCGGTTCGTGCTCAAGGTCTGCCACGGCAGCTATGCCCAGGCCGAGCTGGAGGCGCAGCATGCGGCGCTGGCTTATCTGCGCGACAAGGGCTTGCCGGTGCCCGCCGTGCGCCCGGCCCGCGATGGCCAGGGGTTGCTGGCGCTGGATATCAACGGGCAACCGCTGCGCGCACGCCTGCTCGACTACATAGAAGGGCAGCCGCTGACTCGCCTCAAGCATATGGAACCGCGGCTGATGGCCGAGCTTGGCGCGCTGTGTGCGCGGGTCGACCAGGCGTTGGCCGATTTCGACCACCCAGGCCTGGTGCGCACCCTGCAATGGGACCCGCAGCATGCTCAGGCGCTGATCGAGCATCTGCTGCCGGTGCTGCAGGATGCCGGGCAGCGCGCCCGCATCGACAAGGCCACACGGCTGGCCGCTGAAAAACTGGCAGTGCTGGTCGATCACTTACCGAGCCAGGCCGTACACCTGGACATCACCGACGACAACGCCGTCTGGGCTCGCGACCCCGCGCGGCAGTGGCAGCTGCAGGGCGTGATCGATTTCGGGGACCTGCTGCGTACCTGGCGTATCGCCGACCTTTCCGTCACCTGCGCGGCCTTGCTACACCATGCCGAAGGCGACCCACTGCGCATTCTGCCAGCGGTGCGTGCTTACCAGGCCGTCAACCCGCTAAGCGAAGCCGAGTTGCGCGCCCTGTGGCCGCTGGTGCTGAACCGTGCCGCTGTGCTGGTGCTGAGCAGCGAGCAACAACTGGCGGTGGACCCTGGCAACCAGTACATACGCGACAACATCGCCCATGAGTGGGAAATCTTCAACACCGCTACCGCCGTGCCATTCGCGCTGATGGAGGCGGCCATCCTGCAGGCCGCCGGTAGCGAGCCGAGTGGATCGGCGCTGGCGAATTGCGCGCCACTGCTCCCGGGCTTGGCCGGGCAGGCCGTTACCCGGGTCGACCTGGGTGTACTCAGCCGCCATTGCGAGGCTGGCAACTGGGAGCAACCTGGCTTCGACCAGCGCCTGCTGACCGCGCAACCGGCCCCGGCGTGCAGCCTGCACGGGCAATACCGCCTGTCACAAACGCACATCGACCGCCCCGAAGAACCAGCCACGTGCGCGTTGGGCGTGGAGCTGCACCTACCCAACGGTACAGCGGTCCAAGCGCCGCAGGCAGGTACCTGGCAGCGCCATGGCGTTGGCCGCGGTTGCCTGCACACGCCGCAGTGGGCCCTGTGGCTGAGCGGCCTGGAAGATACCCCGGCAGACGGCCAGCCCGTGGCCAAGGGCCAGGCGCTGGGCAGCAGTTGTGGTTTCCTGAGTGTCCAGTTGTGCCTGGACAGCGCTGTTCAGCCGCCGTTTTTCGCCACGCCCTCCCACGCGGCCGCTTGGCTGGCGCTGTGCCCATCCCCTGCGGCCTTGCTGGGCTTTGACTGTGACGCCGAGCCGCTGGCCGACCCGCAAGCTTTGCTGGCCCGCCGCGATGCCAGCTTCGCCCGTTCGCAGAAGCACTACTATGCGCAGCCGCCGCACATCGAGCGGGGCTGGCGCAATTACCTGATCGACATGCAGGGCCGTTCCTACCTCGACATGCTCAACAATGTCGCGGTACTGGGCCACGGTCACCCCCGCATGGTGGCCGAATCGGCGCGGCAGTGGTCGCTGCTCAATACCAACTCGCGTTTCCACTACGCGGCCATCGCCGAGTTTTCCGAACGCCTGCTCAAGCTGGCGCCGCCCGGCTTCGACCGGGTGTTCCTGGTCAACAGCGGCACCGAAGCCAATGACCTGGCGATTCGCCTGGCCTGGGCCTACAGCGGTGGGCGCGACCTGCTCAGCGTGCTGGAGGCTTACCACGGCTGGTCGGTGGCCACCGATGCCATTTCCACCTCCATCGCCGACAACCCGCTGGCCCTGGAAACACGCCCGGACTGGGTGCACCCGGTCGAGGCGCCGAACACCTTCCGTGGCCGCTACCGCGGCGCTGACAGCGCAGGCGACTACCTGCGCGACGTCGATGCCAAGCTCGCCGACCTCGATGCCCGTGGCCGGCAACTGGCCGGCATGATTTGCGAACCGGTGTACGGTAACGCTGGCGGCATTTCGCTGCCTGCGGGCTACCTGCAAGACGCTTATGCCAAGGTGCGAGCGCGCGGCGGGGTGTGCATCGCCGATGAAGTGCAGGTGGGTTACGGCCGCCTGGGTGAGTACTTCTGGGGCTTCGAGGAGCAGGGTGTGGTGCCGGACATCATCACCATGGCCAAGGGCATGGGCAACGGCCAGCCACTGGGCGCGGTCATCACCCGGCGTGAGATTGCCGAGGCGCTGGAAGCGCAGGGCTACTTCTTCTCTTCGGCGGGCGGCAGCCCCGTCAGTTGCCGTATTGGCATGGCGGTACTGGATGTGATGGACGAGGAGGGGTTGTGGCAGAACACCCGCGACACCGGGCGTTACTTCAAGGCGCGGTTGCAGGCGTTGGTCGATAAACATCCGCTTGCCGGTGCTGCCCACGGTTCGGGCTTCTACCTGGGGCTGGAACTGGTGCGCGACCGCGAGACCCTGGAACCTGCCACCGAAGAAACCATGACGCTGTGCAACCGCCTGCGTGACCTGGGCATCTTCATGCAGCCGACCGGGGATTACCTGAACATTCTCAAGATCAAGCCGCCCATGTGCACCACCCGGGCGAGCGTCGACTACTTTGTGGACAGTGTTGATCGGATACTGTCTGAAGACTTGTAGGCATCCGGATGCCGTGCAGGCCGATTGTTATCGGTTTGTACGGCATTTTTATTCGCCATTCGGAAGTATGGTGCTTTTAATGCCGATATATATCGGTTATAAATCCGCCATCTCCCATTGACCATCGGCCTAGGGCCTTTGCAGAGGTTACCCATGAAAACCCTCAACTCCACCCCCCGCGCCGACGGTTTCCACATGCCTGCCGAATGGGCACCGCAAAGCCAGGTGTGGATGGTATGGCCAGAGCGTTCGGACAACTGGCGCCTGGGCGGCAAGCCTGCGCAGGCTGCCCACGTGACCCTGGCCAAGGCCATCGCCCGCTTCGAACCGGTGACCGTAGCGGTTTCCGCCGGCCAGTACGAAAACGCCCGCCGCCAGCTCGACCTGCCGAACATCCGCGTGGTTGAGATCAGCAACGATGACGCCTGGGTGCGTGACACCGGCCCGACCTTCGTCATCAACGATGCCGGCGAAGTGCGCGGCGTGGACTGGGGCTTCAACGCCTGGGGCGGTTTTGACGGCGGCCTGTACGCACCGTGGAACCGCGACGAGGAACTGGCGGCCAAGGTCATGGAAATGGAGCGCTGCCAGCGCTACCACACCGAAGGTTTCGTGCTCGAAGGCGGCTCGATCCATGTGGACGGTGAAGGCACCCTGATCACCACCGAAGAGTGCCTGCTCAACCGCAACCGCAACCCGCACCTGAACCGCGAGCAGATCGAAGAGATCCTGCGTGAGCACCTGGCAGTCGAGACCATCGTCTGGTTGCCGGACGGCTTGTACAACGACGAAACCGACGGCCACGTCGACAACTTCTGCTGTTACGTCAGCCCAGGTGAAGTGTTACTGGCCTGGACCGATGATTCCAATGACCCCAACTACGCACGCTGCCATGCGGCCTACGATGTGCTGAAAAACAGCCGCGATGCCAAGGGCCGCGAGTTTGTGGTGCACAAGATGCCGATCCCGGGCCCACTGTTTGCCACTGAAGAAGAGTGTGCGGGCGTTGACCAGGTAGCCGGTAGCCAGGAGCGCGACCCTTCGGTACGCCTGGCCGGCTCTTACGTGAACTTCCTGATCGTCAACGGCGGCATCATTGCGCCGAGCTTCGATGACCCGGCGGATGCCCAGGCCAGAGCTATCCTGGCCAAGGTCTTCCCGGACCACGAAGTGGTGATGATCCCCGGCCGAGAGCTGTTGCTCGGGGGCGGCAACATCCACTGCCTGACCCAGCAGCAACCGGCGCCGGTCACGCGCTGATCGCTCGCTGTCATTCATCGCCTGTATTGGGGCCGCTTTGCGGCCCATCGCGACCGGTCCGGCGCCCCGGCAAGGCCGCTCCCACACTGACGGCGTTACGGCCCTGATTCAGGGCATGCGCGCACAATGTAGGAGCTGCCTGGCCGCAGCGCGGCCTCGGGATTTTCAAGTGAACATCATCACCGGGGCTTTTTTGCGGCGACATCCGGCACGCTGAGATGGCATATGTTTTGTATTGTTTTCAGAGAGTTAACTCGGACAGGCCGGTTACCCCGTTCTGTAACAATCGCGACGTAGATTAGCCGCTCACGGGCCAGGAGTACGTGTAGACATGAATGCAGCAAGTGAGACGGCTTTGCGCCCATCGGCAGTGAATCATCAATCGCTCAAAACATTGACGCAGTGGTTGAGACACCCTGGAAGCAAAAGGGTCAGGACGACCGACCCACGACGTCTGCTTGACGGTCGCTATCCCCAAGGGCTGATAAGCGATGCGGAGCTGGAAGCACTGCTGGGTGTATGGCGCTGAGAGGGCATCAGCCCGCCCCATGAAAAACGCCACCGCAACTGCGGTGGCGTTTTTGTTTGTGCGGACAGCAAAGATCACAGTATGACGCGTCAGTAAGTCTTGCGCCCGTGCCTGCGACTTATCCAATGCGTCAAAACGACTCATCTGACAGAAGATAAAATGTCCGCTGATGGCGTGATCGTGCAAGGAAATGCCCTGTACCTCCCGGTTATTTTGGTTATATCGACCTGCATTTCACGACTTTTTGACATTTGTAATCGCACACGGCTAGGATTCGGCCAACGCCTGCTGGCCATGACATGGCCATGCTGCTGCACAAGGCCCGTCGCACAACCCTTGGCGGGCTTTTCAGTTTGGATCCGCATAGCGTCGAACCTACGAAGGGGCGTTGGTTCCTGGCGTCATATTGCAGAGCGTTTTTGATTAAGAAATAAGGAAAAAAACAACATGTTGAAAACCAGGATCAGCCTGGTCGCCTTGGCGATGATCGCCGCGACCCAGGCTCAGGCCAACGAGCAGGCCGACAGCAAGGGCTTTATCGAAGACAGCCACGCAAACGTTCTCCTGCGTAACGCTTACATCAACCGTGACAAGAAACACGGTACCGATGACCAGATCGAATGGGGCCAAGCGGCCATCGCCAACTTCTCCTCTGGCTTCACCCAGGGCACCGTCGGTGTTGGCGTCGACGCATTTGGCCTGTACGCCGTGCGTCTGGACGGCGGCAAGGGCCACAACGGTGGCGCCGGTGTCGACTTCTTCAAGCCGGGCAACACCAAGAACGCCGATGGCAACGCCAGCGGCCCGCACGACCTGGCCCGCGCTGGCGCAGCCGTGAAGTTCCGCATTTCCAACACCGTGCTCAAGTACGGTGACCAGATGCCGGCACTGCCTGTGCTGCAGTACGACGATGGGCGTCTGCTGCCAGAAAGCTTCACCGGCACGCTGATCACTTCCAAGGAAATCGAAGGCCTGGAACTGAACGCCGGCCGCTTCACCCAGGAAGCGCGCAAGAGCGCCGAGCGTCGTGACGGTGGTGGCCTGAAGTCGATCAACGTCTTCGGCGGTAGCTACAAGTTCACCGACAACTTCACCGCGTCGCTGTACACCGCAGACAACGAAGACGTGATGAAGAAGCACTACCTGGGCTTGAACTACGTCTTCCCGATCGCCGATGACCAGTCGCTGACCCTGGACTTCAACGGCTACAAGTCGGACATCGACAACAAGTACGTGCAGGCCGCCGGCCTGAACGGCGACTCCAACACCATCTGGAGCCTCGCTGCGACCTACGCCTACGGCGCGCACTCGTTCACCCTGGCGCACCAGCGCAGCACCGGCAGCACCGGTTACAACTACGGCTGGTACCAGAACGAAGGCGGCGTGGGTGACGGTGGTTCGACCATCTACCTGGCCAACTCCTACTGGTCCGACTTCAACGCCGAAGACGAGCGTTCCTGGCAGCTGGGCTACGGCCTGGACTTCGGTGCCTACGGCATCCCGGGCCTGACCTACAAGCTGGCCTACGTGGTGGGTGACAACATCAACACCCGCAACAACGCCAACCCGCAAGGCTTTGGCGAAGGTAAAGAGCGCGAGATCTTCAACCAGATCCGTTATGTGGTACAGGACGGCCCGGCCAAAGACCTGTCGATCAAGCTGCGCAGCTCGTTCCTTCGCACCAACAACGCTGTACAGCAGAACGGCTACAACGACGACGGCAACGAAGTCCGCGTATTCGTCGAGTACCCGATCAGCATCTTCTGATACTGATCTGGCAGAGGGCTGCCTTGCAGCCCTTTCGCCGGCAAGCCGGCTCCCACAGGTACTGCGCTGCATTCACGGCCTGCGCGGTGCCTGTGGGAGCCGGCTTGCCGGCGATGAGGCCGGTGCAGATGCCCGGCATCCGGCCCTTCAAGCAGGCTCTGCTTCTTTTCGGTGAACCGCTTTCGCGATAATCACCTCCCCCGTCTCCGGTGCAAAGCTGTCGCTACGCGCCATCCGCCACATGCGCGCATAGAACTCGCTTTCTATCGAGCCACTGAGCAATTCGCCTGGCTTGAGGAACTGGTGCAAATCCGAAAACAGGCTGATCTCGCTGGTGCTGATGCGCCGCGCCAGGTGTTTGGGCTTGAGCTGCGAAGGGTGTTCGAGGCCTGCGGCCGCAAGCATCTCGGCCAGGGCGTGGAGGGTGTTGCGGTGGAAGCTGGCAACCCGCTCGGCTTTGTCCGGCACCACCAGCGCGCGCTGGCGCAGTGGGTCCTGGGTGGCCACGCCGGTCGGGCACTTGTTGGTGTGGCAGCTCTGCGACTGAATGCAACCAATGGCGAACATGAAGCCGCGGGCCGAGTTGACCCAGTCGGCGCCGATGGCCAGCACGCTGGCAATATCGAAGGCGCTGACGATCTTGCCCGCCGCGCCGATGCGAATGCTCGAGCGAAGGTTCAGGCCGACCAGGGTGTTGTGCACGAACATCAAGCCTTCGCGCATGGGCACGCCCATGTTGTCGCTGAACTCGCGTGGCGCTGCGCCGGTGCCGCCTTCCTTGCCGTCGACGACAATGAAATCCGGGGTGATGCCGGTGGCCAGCATGGCCTTGGCGATGCCCATGAACTCCCACGGGTGGCCCAGGCAAAACTTGAAGCCCACCGGTTTGCCGCCAGACAACTCTCGCAGGCTGGCAACAAAGTGCAGCAGCTCCAGCGGGGTGTGAAACGCGCTGTGTGCGGCCGGCGAGATGCAGTCCTCGCCCTCGCGCACACCCCGGGTGGTGGCGATTTCGGCGCTGACCTTGTGCCCCGGCAGGATGCCGCCGTGCCCCGGTTTGGCGCCCTGGCTGAGCTTGATCTCGATCATCTTCACCTGCGGGTCGCGGGCCTGTTCAGCGAAGCGTTGTGGGTCGAAGCGGCCCTGGTCGGTGCGGCAGCCAAAATAGCCGCTGCCGATTTCCCAGATCAGGTCGCCGCCATGCTCGCGGTGGTAGGGGCTGATGCTGCCCTCGCCGGTGTCATGGGCAAAGCGGCCCAGGCGCGCGCCCCGGTTGAGCGCGGCGATGGCGTTGGCGCTGAGTGCGCCGAAGCTCATCGCCGAGATATTGAAGATCGAGGCAGAGTAGGGCAGGCGGCACTGCGGCCCGCCAATGGCGATGCGCAACGAGGCAGGGTCCGGGGTCGCCACCGGCAGCATCGAATGGCTGATGAATTCGAAGCCGGGTTTGTACACGTCGTTCAAGGTACCGAACGCTTTTTCGGCGCTTTCGTTCTTGGCGCGGGCGTAGACCAGTGACCGCTGCGAGCGGGAGAAGGGCAGTTTGTCGTCGTCGCCCTCGATCAGGTATTGGCGAATTTCCGGGCGAATGGTCTCGATCAGGTAGCGGATGTTGCCCAGGATCGGGTAGTTGCGCCGCACCGCGTGGTGGCTCTGGCGCAGATCATTGAGGCCGACCAGGCTGAGCAAGGCGGTGAGTGCAGTCAGTGGCCAAAGCCAGGCGTGCGTGGCAAGCAAGGGCAGGCTGGCGAGGGTGAATGCCAGGCAGATCGCCAGGCAGGCGTAGCGGCTGGGGAGGGAGTGTTTCATGGGTCCATCGCAGGCAGGATGACCGGGCAAGCATAGGTAAACTGGCCGTTCGGAAAACCAGGGGAATCGGTAAAACACTGTTACCTGATGGTGGGTTGTGTTGTGGCTTGGGGCCTCATCGCCGGCAAGCCGGCTCCCACAGGTACAACGGTGCCTTTGGAATCAGCGCGGTCCTTGTAGGAGCCGGCTTGCCGGCGATTGGGCTGCACAGCAGCCCTATGCGGGCAGCAGAACACTCGCGCGCAACCCGCCACCCTCCCGGTTTGTGAGCATCAGCTCACCGCCATGGCTCACCGCAATTCGCTGGGCAATGCTCAACCCCAATCCATAGCCGCCGGACGCTTGGTTGCGCGAGTTTTCCCCTCGTACGAAAGGATCGGTAACGGTCGCCAGCAGCCCCGCTGCAATGCCGGGCCCGCGGTCATCGACATGGATGGAAACACCCATGGATGCGCGCTCGAGCGTGACCGATACCTCCCTGGCATAGCGCAGCGCATTGACCAGCAAGTTCTGCAGGCAACGCTGCAGCAGCAAGGCATCGACCCGCAGGCTACCCGCTTTGCCTTGCACCGGCAGCGGCTCGTCGGCGCTAGCCAGGTCGGCGCACAGCCGTGCCACCAGCCGGTCGATATCGACGTGCTGCAGGTTCTGCTGTTCGCCTGCGCGCAGGTAATCCAGCACCTGGCCGATCATGTCGTCCATCTGCGTGATGTTCTGCCGCAAGCGCTCGCGGTGGTCATCATTCGGTAGCCGTTCGAGGCGCAGGCGCATGCGTGTCAGCGGGGTGCGCAGGTCATGGGACACGGCGGCCAGGAAGTAAGCCTTGTCATTGACCATGGCAATCAGGCGTTGCTGCATGGCGTTGAAGGCCTGGGCAGCCTGGCGCACTTCCTCCGGGCCATCCAGGGCCAAGGGTGGCTGTTCCAGGTTGCCGCCCAGGCCACGTGCGGCATCGGCCAGGCGCCGCAGCGGCCGCAGGCACAGGCGTACCGCGATCAGGCACACCAGCAGCACTGCGACGATACGCAGTGCATACACCCGCAGCAGGTAATCGCTGATCAGCACCCACGCCGACTCACCGCTCCAGCCCTGCAACTCCTGACCGTCGATGGTCAGCCAGTGGCCGTCGGCCAAAGGGACGGCGAACTGAAGATGCGCCTGGGCCGTGCGCAGCCCGAACAGGCTGCGCCAGACGATCGGCTGGCCCAGCTCATCGGTCAGTTGCACCTTGAGCAGGCGCACCGCCTGGGCATGCCCCAGTTCGTACTTCAACGCCTGTTGCAGCAGCAGCTCGACGCGGCGTCGCCCGCGGCGGTGGTCTTCCTCCACGGCTGGCACATCGTCGGCGCAGCGCAGTTGGTAGTGGGCCGGCACCTGCAAAGCAGGGGCAGCACGGCAGTCAGCCTGGGCGATCATCGGTGCGCTGCGCGCAGCCATCAGCCTGACGGGGGCCTCCAGCACCTGGGCAAAACGCACATCGAACCAGATGCTGCTGGACATCAACTGGATCACCAGCGTGCCGCTGACCATGATCAGCAGGAGCTGGCCAAACAACGTGCGCGGCCATAGCCGCCGCAGCCAGCGCATTTCAGCGGGCTGCTTCGGCGCGGGCAATGCTCATCAGGTAGCCTTCGTTGCGGATGGTGAGGATCTGCACCTCGCTGGCGGGCCCGCGGCGCAGCTGCTGGCGCAGGCGGCTGATACACATGTCTACCGAGCGGTCGTCGGGGTGGTGGTCGCGGCCGAATGCGCTGCGCGTCAACTGGTCGCGTGAGACCACGCGGTTGTTGGCCTCCAGCAGCTCACGCAACACCCGGTAATCGGAGCGCGGCAGGGTCAGCGTTTCGCCGTCCGGGCGGGTCAGCAGGCGTTTTACGTGTTCCAGGCTGAAGCCTGCAAAGCATTGGGCGGCTGGCGCGGGTTGTTCGACAGCCATGTCGAGGCGCTGGGGGCGGCGCAGCACGGCCTTGATGCGGGCTATCAATTCGCGAGGTTCGAACGGCTTGGCCAGGTAATCATCGGCACCCACTTCCAGGCCGATGATGCGGTCCAGGGTGCTGCCCTTGGCCGACAGCATGATCACCGCCAGGCCCGGCACTGCCTGCAGTTGCCGGCACAGGCTCAAACCGTCCTCGCCCGGCAGCATCAGGTCCAGCACCACCAGCTCGACCTTGTGCCGCGCCAGCTGCTGGCGCATGGCTTCTCCGTCAGCCGCAGCCAGCACGGTGTAGCCGGCATCGGTCAGGTAATCACAAAGAAGTTCGCGGATCTCGTCGTCATCATCGACGACCAGCAAGGTAGTGCTCATTACTAAAAACACCTGTTCGGTGAGTGCCAGCAGCGCTCATTACATTCGATTACATCCCCGTACAAGCCGGGCATGGAGCCAAGGAGGCGGATGCCTAGAATCCTAACAAAAAATCATCTGCAAATACGAAGCCTTCCCAAATGAAACCTCAAAGCATGACGATTCACCCGCTTGCCTTGTTCGTTGCGCTGGCCATCAGTGGCAGCGCTGTGGCCGCCGAAAGCCAGCCGCTGGAGCTGGACGCCACGCAGGTCGAAGACAGCGCGCTGCTGCCCGCCGACGCCGCCGGGCAACTGGGTTACACAGTAGAAAGCACCCGCAGCTCCACCGGCCTGGATCTTACCCCCAGGCAGACGCCGCAGTCTGTCACCAGCATCACCCGCCAGCAGATGGACGACCGCGACATCCACACCATCGAGCAGGCCCTCGACACCACGCCAGGCGTGAGCACGAGCAAGTCTGAAGTGGGCGGGCGCACCGATTTCCGTGCCCGGGGTTACTCGATCAGCAACTGGAAGGTGGACGGCCTGCAATTCCAGGGCGGCTCGGACTTCAGCGGCGGCGGCAACGCGCTGAACATGGACCTGTACGAGCGCATCGACATCGTCCGTGGCGCCAACGGCCTGCTCGGCGGCACCGGCGACCCCTCGGCCACCGTCAACCTGATCCGCAAGGCGCCGACCAGAACCTTTGGCGGCAGCGCCTACGCCACCTACGGCAGTTGGGACAAACGCCGCCTGGGCGCCGACCTCAACCTGCCGCTGTCCGAAGATGGCCGCCTGCGCTCGCGCTTCGTGATGACCCAGCAGGACGCCAACTCATTCCGCGACAACCAGTCCGAGCGTTCCCGCGCGGCCCTGGCCAACTTCGAATTCGACCTGGATGACGCCACCACACTGGGCGCCGGTTACCAGTACGAATACAACAAGGTGGTGGGCGGCGGCTGGGGCGCCAACATCCCGATCTGGTACCGCGACGGCAGCACCACCAACCTGCCGCGCAGCACCAACCTGGTACCGAGCTGGAGCTTCGGCGAATACACCACCCGTACCGCCTTCGGCTCCCTGGAACACCGCTTCGACAACGACTGGGCCCTGGACCTGAAAGTGGCCCAAAGCACCGCCGAGGTGCTCAACCACCGTGGCTTGGCCAAGGTCAACTCGGCCGGGCGCGGCAGCTACGGCGGCTACTGGGACCAGGACGGCAGCGGTGCAGTGCTCAACGGCCTGCACAGCTCCAGCGACACCACCCAGCAGTCCGCGCAAATCGACTTGTCCGGGCCGTTCCAGCTGCTTGGGCGCACCCATCAGGCGATGGTCGGCTACAACGACAGCCGCACCGTAGCCTGGTCGCCGGAATACACCTGCACCATGCTCGGCGCCGACCGCATCAGCGCACCTTCGGTAGGCTGCCAGTTCCGCGCCAACAACGGCCTGCCAGTAACCGACTGGCACAACGGCGTGGACAGCGACTACGACATGCTCGCCTCGCGCACCGGCCGCCACAGCAAAACCACCACCCGCCTGCAAGGCATGTACGCGGCCACCCGCTTGAGCATCACCGACCCGCTGTCGGTCATCGTTGGCGTACGCACCACCGATTACTCCGCCACCACCAACAATGTCAGCGGCGTGCGCAGCAACCAGCAGAACAGCGGCATCGTCACGCCGTACCTGGGCGCCGTGTACGACCTCAACGACACCTACTCGCTGTACGCCAGCTACACCGACATCTTCAACCCGCAGACGGCAGAGACCGAGAGCGGCACCAGGGTCGAGCCGATCCGCGGCAAAAGTTACGAAACCGGTATCAAGGGTGAGTGGCTGGACGGCCGCCTGAACGCCTCTGCAGCGTACTTCCGCACCAAGCAGCAGAACAAGGCGGTACTCGATGACGGCCTGACCACCCCGACCGGTGGCGATGCCTACAAGGCCGGCACCGGCCAGGAAACCGACGGCATCGACCTGGAAATCGCCGGCGCCCTGACCCCGAACTGGAACCTGTACGCAGGCTATACCTACCTGCACTTCCGCCGCGTCGACAGTGACGGGCGCAGCGACCCGTCGCACCTGTTCAAGGCCTCCACCACCTATCGCCTGTCCGGCCCGCTCGACCGCCTGACCGTGGGCGCTGGGGTTAAGGCACAAAGCAACATCCGCGCGATCTCGAGCCCTGCCGGGCAGCCGGTTAACGGCGTGAGTGGGGGGGCTACTGATGTGAACTGGTCGGGCTATGCGATCTGGAATGCCATGGCCAAGTACCAGGTGACTGACGACACCTCGGTTAGCCTTAATGTCGACAACCTGTTCGACAAGCACTACTTCACCCAGTACGGGTTCTATGCCGGGGCGATTTATGGGGACCCGCGGAATATGTCGGTGACGGTGAGTACGGCGTTCTGAGGGTTGCACCTCCAGAACCACGCTGGAGGTGTTCATACTCCGCTTGTCCCTTCGTCTGACAGGGGCTTTGATTTCTCCAGTAGTCTCGTATACGTTACATCAGGCACTGAATGTTACGGATACGGGACATGGACCATTCTCTGATTGCTGAACGCCTGGCGACGCAAATGCGCGCTCGCCGGGTTAATCTCGGGCTTACTCAAATTCAGCTCGCTGATCGCGCAGGCCTGCCCCGGCAAAAAATCATAGCCATGGAACAAGGCAGTCTTTCGGTGGCCATGGCAGCTTATGCCAAGGCGCTCGGTGCTTTGGATTGTGAGCTTCAGGTGGTACCCGCTGTGATGCCCACGCTGGACGAGATTCAGGGGATGTTTGAATGAGCGCCGCCTTGAAGGTTGCCACGCCTCAGGGGGATAGCGGCACGATCCTGGCAAGCAATGGCGACTACCTTTTCCGCTACGGGGCTGA
Organism: Pseudomonas sp. LFS044; assembly: GCF_047978245.1. Lineage (NCBI taxonomy): Bacteria > Pseudomonadati > Pseudomonadota > Gammaproteobacteria > Pseudomonadales > Pseudomonadaceae > Pseudomonas > Pseudomonas sp. LFS044. Next base: position 3,659 of record NZ_JBFPFX010000017.1, on the reverse strand, counting down.
GGTGCAGCCCGCAGCAGCCGTCAGTTTGCTCATGCCGGTACGTTCAGAGGAATACCGGCACCGGGAGCTTCATCCGATTTTCCAGATGAACCTGCCTGAAGGTTATGTGCTGGAGCAACTGCGCAATCGCCTGGCGAAGATCACCCACGTTGACCCCATGTTGCTGCTTGCGCTGTCCGGTAGCAGCTCGCCGATAGGGCGGGTTCATGTCAGCTCGCGTGAGGTGGATGCTTTGCTGGAGCGACAGCATTTTCCGGGCGAAAAACTGAGTGAGATCCTTTCATGGGATGGCTCGCAGGATATTTTCGCTGACCTGGTGGATCGCTACATCCTCCGTGCAGGTATATCAGGCGTCCAACCCAAAGTATTGGTCCCTGAGCAGGTCGATTCGGTGCCGCAACGCTTCACCTCTAAAACGTCCGACTTGATCATCAAGAGTGGTCGCGACGAGTTCCCCGGCTTGGCCATCAATGAATTTCTGTGCATGTCTGTCGCTAAGGCCGCAGGAATACCGGTTCCGCCTTTTTACCTCTCGGATAATGCAAAGCTTTTTGTCATGCGCCGCTTTGATCGCGACGATGAGGGTAGCCCGCTTGGCTTTGAAGATATGACCGCGCTGATGGGGATCTCCGCTGAGCAGAAGTACAGCAAGAGTTATGCGGCGATCGCCAAGGCTATTCGTCTTTTTTGCGCCCCAGAAGCAGTGCAGGAATCACTCAGGCAGTTGTTCGAGATGGTGAGTTTGAGTTGCATCGTAGGCAACGGTGATGCGCACCTGAAGAATTTTGGCTTGCTGTATTCCAACCCGGCCAAGAGAGACGCAAGGCTAGCGCCGGCTTACGACATCGTTAATACGACAGCCTACATTCCAGAAGATGTGTTGGCGCTTTCGCTGTCCGGGAACAAATCATTGTTTGCATCCCGTCAGGGCCTATTGGACTTCGCTGAGCTCTGTGGGGTTGAACAGCCGGGGCAGATCATAAGGCACCAATTGGAGGCGCTGGAGCAGGTGCTGCGCAACGCCGCGCCAATCTGCGAACAGGCGCCGCATGTTGTGGCTGCCATCAAGCAGAGTGCAGGACCGTTTATTCAGTCATTTGGTTAAGGACAGAGTGGTTGAAATGGCATCGATGCAACCTCCTCGCTGCGGGATTGTTCGCTGCGGTCCGACGTACGCCTGAGCGGACCTGGACGTGAGTAGTGCATTTAAGTCCGAGTGAATTTCGTCCGCTTGGGCGAACCCAGGAACGTTATGGGAGGCGTTGGGGGTGTTCGCGAGGCTGCTGAAATCGAATGCGTTTGAAAATTTCTGAGGCAAATGTTCGAGGTTTGGGGTGAGAGGCCTTACGGGCTCACCCCACATTTGCGGATCTAAATATCGAGAGACTGCATCGGAATGCCGAGCGCAGCCGCGATTTTTTCGCGTGTGGCCTTGCGTGGGCGTTCTGCGGCCTCCTGCTGCGAGTAGGCTGACTGGGTTATGCCCAGGCGTTCGGCAACCTCCGCTTGTGTAAGGTCCAGGTGCTTGCGCCATGCAGTAATGGGAGTCAGCCCCTCTTTGACCATGTATCCAACCACGTCATTGGGGACCAAGTCCTCCTGTGGGCGGCTTGCGATGTAGTCGGCATATGGCAGCACCACGAAAGCAGGGCGGCCATCCGCCCCATTGATGATCTGTACGATAGTAGGTGTGTTCATCGCGCTTCCTGACCTCTTCGATGTTGATGATCCTCACCCCGCCATCCCAGTCAAAAAGCACGCGGTAGTTTCCTACATGGAGCCGGGTGCAGGGAAGCGGCTGCTTTAGGCATGGCGGGTTTTCTAGGTTTGAGAATATGCAGGGCTTCGGCGCGCTTGGTTCGGTGAAGATGGGTTTGGAGGGGCAGATCCTGCAAGCTGCCTTGCTTTACAGCAAGGTCTCGAATTCCTAGTGGGCTGTAGGAATAATCTTTCCAGTGCCCAGGCGTGAATAGGGCCAAGGCCGGCAGGCCGGGTCAGTATGTGGAGACTGGTGGAAGTGGCCGGCATCAAGGTACGAGGAAGGGACCATTTTCCACCGCACGTGCACCTCACGGGACGCGGTGTAGATGTGGTCATCAGTCTTGAATCTGATGCAGTGCACAGGAGGTCGATCTGTTGAAGGAGTCGATGAAAAGGCGTCGATGAAACGTCCCCGCCTGCGGGCTGTTCAGCCACGGTCGGGCGCGCGGCTGGAGCTGACTTTTACCAATGGTCAGCGATACGACTTGGACATGAGCGATGTGCTTGCGGCGTAGCCAGGGCTGGTATCTCTTGCTAAGGGCAATGAATTCCAAGGCGCCAAGCTGGGTGACGGGGGATGGACAGTGTGGCCCGGGCTGGACATTCAAATCGGGCAGACACGTTGTTGTTGGACGCCCTTGCCCAGACCCCGTCGGGTACCTCAATGCGTAGCTATCAACAGACCAGCTCTTAATGGCTGTTTGTGAAGTCGAATCGGCGTGTAGCAGCATCGTCCTTCGTCGGCTTGTGCCTTGAACCACTTGTCTGATGCCAAGAATTACGTCACTGTAAAGACAATTGTCATTACAGTGAGCAAGGCATCATGGCGTCCATCAATGTCCGTATCGACGACGATCTTAAAATCCGGGCCTATCGTGAGCTTGAACGGTTGGGCGTTACGCCCTCCGAGCTCATGCGCCAAGCATTGCAGTACGTAGCCGAACGGGGTCAGTTGCCATTCAAGCCGGTCTTGCTTACGGAGGAGGACGAGGCTTTGCTCGCTACCGTGCGTGAGCGGCTCGCTGCTCCCCAGCGAGTGAAGGTGTCTCTGGATGACCTATAGCCTTGAATTCGATGCACGCGCGCTCAAGGAATGGCAGAAACTGGGGGACACTGTGCGTGTCCAGTTCAAGAAGAAGCTCGCTGCCGTTTTGCTGGATCCCCGGATAGAGGCCAATCGGCTTGCTGGTCTGCCCGATTGCTACAAGATCAAGCTGCGCAGCAGCGGTTATCGCTTGGTTTACCAGGTTGTGGATGATGACGTTGTGGTGTTTGTAGTGGCTGTGGATAAGCGTGAGCGTGGGGAGGCATATCGCAAGGCTGCTGATCGATTGTGAAGCCAAGGACGGGTGTCTAGTCCTGAAATGGGTTTACATCTGTTCAGGTAGGCCGACAGGCCTCAAAACGCCAGATGCACAGCATCGGGCGTTTTGTTTTTCAGGGCCATATGAGGCCGTTCTGTGTTGTAGATCTGCACTGCCTCGTCAACCATCTGCCTCGCTTGCTCCAGATCTGCAGGACTACTCAACAGCAGCTCCATCTTGAGGATTCCGTTGATTCGCTCGGCTAGCGCGTTCTGGTAGCAGTCATACCCATCGGTCATGGAGCACTGAACGCCGTGCCGTTGATGCAGTGACTGGTATAGAGCCGAGCAGTATTGGATGCCTCGATCCGAATGGTGGACTAATGGCTGGCGATGACGTCGCTTGCGCAATGCCTGCTTGAAAGCTTGCGCCACCGATTCCGCATGCAGGCTTTCATGGACGTGGTGGCCAACGATTTTCCTGGAGTACGCATCCGTTATCAGGCTCAGGTATAGCGGGCCGTTACGTGCGGGCAGGTAAGTAATGTCGGCCACCCAGACGTGTTCCGGCCTTGTCGGAACAATCTGGCTTGGC